>CALEJO010000025.1 GCA_937898155.1 uncultured Clostridia bacterium
AACACGATCGTCCGCGGCAACATCGCGAGCGAGTCGACGTACGGCGTGTTCTCGTCCGGAGGACAGGACAACCGGATCGAGCGCAACGTCATCGTCAACACACGCAACGAGGCGGTCCGCCGCTGGAATCTGGGGCTGATGGGCGGAGAGCGCCCGTTCTGGCACCGCATCTGGGGCAAGACGAACGACTCGACGCGGGCAAGCTATCTGATGAAGCCGCTCCTCGACAAGGGCGGGCTCTACGGCATGTCGTTCTGGAAGGACCGCTACACGAACCAGCTCCGTCCGCTCGCCTTCACGAACACGGTGCTCGGCCACTCCTCGCACTTCTGCCGCATCGTGAACAACGTCATCGCGGGGTCGGCGCCGGTGCATCTCGTCGATCCCGAGGTGACGGAGGAAACGACCGTCGTCGCGGACAACGCCTCGTTCGTCGGTTCGGCGGAAGTCGAGGCGGGAACCCTGACCCTGACGGACTACAAGGCCCTCGGCTCGGAGCGCCCGATCACCGTGTCGAGCGGCGTCTCGTCGGCGTAGGGACGCTTCAACCGCTCCTGGTCGATGAAGATCTCCACCGTCTTCGGATCGACGGGATCGAGCTTATCGCTGTTCTGCTTCAAGTGGAGCTTGATATCGCGGCGCGTTTCTTCGAGCGCCTTGGCGAGATTGTCGCTTTCGCGCTCTTTTTTGACCTTTTCCAGCTCCGCAAAAATATATTCGCTCGATGCCTTTGCGCTCTCGATCATGCGGACCGCCGTCGCGCGCGCCTTTTCCAGCTCGCGTTCCGCGTCGCGTTCGCGCCGTGCCACAAAGGTGTCCATCTCCGCCTTTTCCGCTTTGGCGGCGGCGAGCGCCGTCTCCGCCTCGGCTTTGGCTTTTTCCATCGCGATGCGCTCCGCTTCGAGTCGCTCGATCACGTCTTCGAAACGACGGTTTTCGCCCGAGACGTAGCGTTCGGCGCGCGCGATCACTTCCTCGGGAAGTCCGAGTTTTTGCGAGATCGCAAACGCGTTCGATTTGCCCGGCGTGCCGAGGATCAGCCGATAGGTCGGGCGAAGCGTTTCCACGTCAAATTCACACGAGGCGTTGCAAACGCCTTCGGTGTCGAGCGCGAACGATTTCAGCTCCGCGTAGTGCGTCGTCGCGGCGCAAAGCGCGCCCTTTTCGCGCACGGATTCGAGGATGGAGACGGCAAGCGCCGCGCCCTCGACGGGATCGGTGCCCGCGCCGACTTCATCGAAAAGGACCAGCGTCCGCTCGTCGGTTTTGGCGAGGATATCCACGATATTGACCATGTGCGAGGAAAACGTCGAAAGCGATTGTTCAATGCTCTGCTCGTCCCCGATGTCCGCGAGGATATCGTCGAAAATGCAAAGAATCGAGCCGTCCGCCGCGGGGATATGCAGTCCCGCCTGCGCCATCATGGCGAACAGCCCGAGCGTTTTCAGCGTGACGGTCTTGCCGCCCGTGTTCGGTCCCGTGATGATCAGCGTATCGAACGATTTGCCAAGCGAAACCGTGATCGGCACGACCGTGTCCGCCGTGATCAGCGGATGGCGCGCCTTGTTGAGGAAGATTTCGCGTCCCGCGGAGATTTCGGGTGCCATGCCGTTCATTTTGAACGAAAGCTGGCTTTTGCCGAAAATAAAAGCGAGAAGCGTGATATTGCGATAGTTTTCGGTCAGCGCGGTGCCGGCGTTCGCCACGTCCGCGGAGAGCGACGAGAGGATGCGCTCGATCTCGTCGGCTTCCCGCCGTTCGAGCACGCGAAGCTCGTTGTTCGCCTCGACGACAGAGAGTGGCTCGATAAACAGCGTCGCACCCGACGCGGACGTATCGTGGACGAGACCTTTGATCTCGCCGCGGTATTCCTGTTTGACGGGAATGACGTAGCGCCCGTCGCGCATCGTGACAATCTGCTCTTGCAGATATTTCGAATACGTCGTGCCCGTAATGAATTTTTGAAGCGATTCGCGGATCTTGCCGTTCTCGATCCGCATATGGCGGCGAATGTCGTAAAGCGTCTCGCTCGCCGTGTCCGCGACGGTTTCCTCGTTCTGAAACGTGCGGGCGATCTTGTCTTCGAGGAAGCGGTTCGGCGTCAGCCGCGCAAAATACTCGTCGAGCGCCGTCGCTTCGGCGTGATCGGCGTTGCGGTATTCGCCGAGCACGCGCGCCGCCGACAGCACGCGCCCCACCGCGAGCAGATCGGGGATCATGAGCGTCGCGCCCTTGTCCGCGCGCTCCACGGAGGACGTGATATCCGTGACACCGTAAAACGGCGGCATCCCTTTGAGCGTCTGCATCGCAGAAGCGGCGTCGGTCTCCGCGAGCATCCGCCGCACCACGTTCAGTGAGCGCGACGGGCGAAGCCCGAGCGCCAGCTCTTTCGCGCCCTCGGTCGGGCACACGGCGGCGAGCATCTCGCGGATTTTGTCAAATTCGAGCGTTTTGGACGCCCGTTCAAAATATTTTCTCGGTTCCATCAGTCATCGAGTGAAATCACTTCCATCTCGGGAAGCGGTCGTTTCTCCTTCGGATTGCGTTTGAGCGGATCGTAGCGGAATTTGCGGCACACGCTGTCCTCGCTGACGATCCCTTTTTTGGGGCAGATGACGTCCGCGCACTCGCGCGCCGTATTCGGGATCGGCGTGCCGAACTCACAAAACGCGCACGCGCGCTCGATGATTTCTTCTTTCTTTTTCTTTGCCATGGCGGAGTCCCCCCCAATTTATGATTCTGTTTTTATTATAACGTATCTCTTTTCATTTTTCCACCCTTTTTTCGAAAAAATGTTGGTTTTTTGCGGATTTTCCGTGCCGCGAGGATGCCGAACGCCGCCAAGAGCGCGATGAGGCCCGTCGGCAGAAGTCCGACGCCGTCGCCGAGCGCGGAAAAACCCGCACAGACGAGGGCAAATGTCGCCCTGCCGCGCAGATAGCCCTCCCTTCCGAATGCGTCGCCGACGCGGTCGGCGACCTGCATTTGCACCGAAATCCCACCATAGCCGAGCATCGCGCCCGCCGGCGCCGCGCGGACGGCGCGCGGAAGCGCTGTCTTTTTCGCCAGCGAGGCGAGCCCGCCCGTCAGTTCGAGCGCACCGCGCAGGAGCGTGCCGACAAGCGACGTTTGCGGCAGTCCGAGCCGCATCGCCACGGCAAGCAACGCGTCGGACAGCACGCAAAAATAAAGCACAAACGCGCAAATCGAAAGAAGCGCGAGCGCCCCCTCCGCGATCGCGGTCGCGTAAGCACTCCCTTTTCTCGTTTCGCGCGCGGAAGAAGACAAAACCGACGTTTCGCCCCGCCGCGCGTCGGCGGTCGCGAGGACGAGGAGAAGCGCCGAGACGGTCTGCGCAAAAAAGAGCATCACGCCGAAATTCCGGTCGCCGAAAAACGCGCCGCCGACCGTGCCGATCACAAAGCCCGCACCCGCCGCGTTGCAAAACGGCAAGAGCGACGTCGCCTCCTCCGCCGAAATCTCCTCGCGCCGCACAAGCGCCGCGAGCGAGACCGCGCCCATCGGAAAGCCGGCGACAAGCCCGATCGTCAGCGCGACGAGCCCGCCCGAAGACACGCCGAGCGGTGCGCAAAGCCGACGGAGCGGCGTTTTGGCGATCCACGTGCCGATGTCAGACGCGATCAGGATTTTCGCGCCGATCAGAAACACCGCGAGCGACGGGATCACCGCCCCGCCGCAAAGTGCGAGCGCCTGCCGCGCCGACGCCGCCGTTTCCGCCGGACGGATCAGCGAATATCCCATCAAAAAAATCGCGGGGATCATCGCGCCCGCACGCAAAAAAAGAGCCCGTTTTCGTTTTATTACGACCGCCTCCCGCATACATTGATAGTCCAACCTATGCGTGCGGCGCGCCTCGTATGCGCCCGAAAGGAGCAACCGATGAAACATCAACCGAAAACGACGCCCCTATTGCCGAAAGAGACCGTCGAGATCGCCGCGCGGCGCGAGCTGCTCGTCGGCGGTGTCTGCGGCATCGCCGACTATTCGCCCGAACGCATCGGCATCCGCACGGGCGAGGGCATCCTTGCCGTCTGCGGCAATCATCTGACCATGTGCTGGGCGGGCGAAAAGCGGCTGATGCTCCGCGGGCAGATCCTCTCCGTCACGATGGAAAAGGAGCGCCCATGAGCCGCCTCTGGGACCGTCTGCGCAGCTACTGCGAGGTCGCCGTCGAGCCCGCCGACGGCAAAGCGGCGCTCTCGTTTCTCCTCCAAAACGAAATCCCGTTTTTCGATCTGCGCACCGAAGAAAACACCGTTCGCCTCTCTCTCTATCCGCGCTATGCCCGCCTTTATCGCGCCCTGCGCGGCGACGCGCGCTTTGCCGGAGAAACGCGCACGTGGCACGGCTCGCTCGCGCTTTGGCACCGTCTGCGTCCGCGCGTCGGACTGCTCGTCGGCGCAGGACTCGCGCTCGTCGGCATGATCTTTTCCTCGCTCGTCGTCTGGGATATCACCGTCACGGGCAATACGCGCGTGCCGACCGACGAGATCCTCGCGGCGCTCGACGAGGAAGGTGTGCGGCTCGGCGCGTTTTCGCCCGCGCTCGACGCGGAGAAGATCGAGCGAACGCTCGTGCTTCGCCTGCGCGATCTTTCGTGGGTCAGCTTAAATCTGCGCGGGACGGTCGCCGCCGTCGAGGTGCGGGAACGGCAGGAGAACCCGCTCACTGCCGACCTTGCCGCGCCGTCCAACCTCGTCGCCGTCTGCGACGGACAGATCGAAACGCTCGAAATCACGGGCGGTGCCGCCGCCGTTCGTCGCGGGCAGATCGTCAAGGCAGGCACGCTTCTCGTCAGCGGCGTAATTGATTCCAGCGCCGTCGGCTATCGCCTCGTCCGCGCCCGCGGCGAGGTTTATGCCCGCGTCTCTTGTGCGTATGACGCCGAAATTCCGTTTTCTTACGAGGAAAAAATCTATACAGGCGACGTTTCGACGCAAAAAAGCATCATTTTTTTCGCAAAACGCGTAAATCTTTTCAAAAAAGCCAACATTTCCCCCGATAATTGTGATAAAATAGAGAAAGAACGACGGCTCTATCTCTTCGGCAAGATCAAATTGCCGATCACCGTCGTCGAAACGACGCTCCTCCCTTACGAGATGTGCCCGCGCACGCGCACCGTTGCCGAGGCAAAGCGGAAAGCGGTCGAAACGCTCGTTTCCCGCATCGGCGAGGAGCTGGCGGACGCGACGATCCTCGCACGCACGACGATGTTCACCGAAGCCGAATCCGCCGTCCGCCTGCGCGCGGAGATCGAATGTATCCGCAATATCGCGGCAGAGGTCCCGATCGGAACCGACTGACCGAAAGGACGTTTTTATGAACTATTCTCTCCTTTTGCATACCGAGACCGGCGCACACCCCCTGCCGATCTTGTGGGACGATCTTCCGGCGTGCGCCGAGATCACCTGCGACGGAATCGCGGTCACGCTGACCGTCAGGGACACGCGCGGCATCCGCACCGTGACACTCACGGCATCGTCCGACACCCCGCGCTCCTGCTATTTTTCTCTCTACGGCAAAGGCGACGGCACGATCTATTCCTTCGACGGCGCCTGCACGGAGGAGCATCTCTTCCGTCAGAGCCCGCACGACTATCAAAGCTATCATTTCCGCATGGACGGCACCGCCGTGCCGATGATCGCGGTCTGCCACGAAAAGACCGATCTTTTCGTTTCCGATCAGCCCGGGCATTGCGACAACGATACAACACAGCATATTTTGCCGCAAAACGGCGAATGCTATCTTTCCTCCGGCGATCCCGGCGGCTCGCCGAATTTCGAGGGCGATCCCTTCTTGCCGCGCGCGCACGCGATCGGCGACGGGCAAACCCATACGTTCCGCTTCTTTTATCGCGCCTGCCGCGCGGACACGCTCAAAGCCATCCGCCGCGAGGCGTTTCTGCTCATCGACGATGCCGTGGGCGATGCCTGCGGGAATCTCTACCACGCGATCTGCTTCGGCAGCAACTATATGCACTACCGCGTCAACGAATCCGGTTCCAGCCGATTCTGGATCGTCGCGGGCATCCAATACGCGAACTGCCAATACGCGCGCGACTCGTTCTATCAGACGTGGATCCTGCCCGCCGAGATGGAAGAGGAGTGTTATCACGCGTTCCGCGAAAGCTGGGTGCAACGCGCCGAAAACCCGCTCTTTTATCTGATCTGGTCCTATCGTGTCGCGCGCAAAGGCGGCACGCCGAACCTCGCGCTCGCGAAAAATGCGTTTGACATCATGATGACGTCCCTGCACAAAGGCCCGCGCGGCGACTATCTGCCGCAGGGCGACGAGCATGGCGCGTTCCGCAACTGGTTTGATATCTGCTGCTACGAATTTGACGACGTGGATGCCTATTCGCAGGGGCTTTGCGTCTGCGCCCTCCGCGCGGCAAAAGCGCTCGGCTTTGACATCGGCGACGAATACGAGGCGGCAAAGGCGCAGTATCTTTCGCTCTATCACGACGGCTATCTGCCGCTCAGCCGCAAAAAGCCGTGGCTTTCGCTCGACGTTTGCGTCGGCGATCTGCTCCACGCTCTGCTCTTCGGCGAGACGATTTTGCCCGACGACATCATGCGTTCGACGTATCGCCGCGTCATGGAAAGCAAGGCGGTGACGCCGCACGGCATCAAGGTCGTCTCCGCGCCCGACGGAGAGTATCTGCCGCTCGATGCTTACGGCGCCTACGGCTTCGTGCATCCCGCCATGGCGAAAATGGACC
>CALEJO010000026.1 GCA_937898155.1 uncultured Clostridia bacterium
GCGCGGAATCCGCGCCGTCGTTTCGCTGACGGACGGCGACAAAACCGTGACGCGCGCGCATTTTGAGCCGTTTAATCCCGACGAAAAAATTTCCACCGAGCGTATTTCGTGCGGAAAAGCGTTTATCAAAGCCGGCAAGGCGCTGACGGGCATCGTGCCGTCGTGGGGCATTCTCACCGGCGTGCGCCCGGCAAAGCTGGCGCTGAACGGGCTGAACGCCGGACAAACGAAGTCCGAGATCAAAAAAGCGCTCACGCGCGAATATCTGATCCTGCCGAAAAAAGCGACGCTTGTCACCGACATTGCCGTCACGGAGAAAAAGATCATCTCGCAGATCGGCGAGCGGACGTGCAGTATGTATATTTCGATCCCGTTCTGTCCGTCGCGGTGCAGTTATTGTTCGTTTGTCTCGTTCACTTCGGCAAAGCTGCTGTCTCTGCTTGACGATTACCTGAATCAGCTTTGCGAGGAGATCCGCAAAACGACGGCGCTGATCGCCGAACTGGGATTGACCGTTTCAACGGTCTATATCGGCGGCGGCACGCCGACGACGCTTGACGCCGTCCAACTGAATCGCCTGCTCGATACCATTGCCGAACGCATCGACGTTTCCGCTCTCGAAGAATTCACCGTCGAGGCGGGGCGCCCCGACACCATCACGCGGGAAAAGCTCGAAGTGATCAAAAACCACGGTGTCACTCGCATCAGCATCAATCCGCAAACGCTGAACGACGACGTTTTGGAATTGATCGGCAGAAAACACACCGTCGCCGACTTTTATCGCGCGTTTGAGCTGGCGCGGACCGTCGGCATTCCGCAGATCAATACCGATCTGATTGCGGGGCTTCCGGGCGAGG
This sequence comes from uncultured Clostridia bacterium, assembly GCA_937898155.1. Classification (GTDB taxonomy): domain Bacteria; phylum Bacillota; class Clostridia; order Oscillospirales; family CAG-272; genus QALR01. The sequence goes on from CALEJO010000026.1 coordinate 858, forward strand.
GCTTCGGTAGTTTTTCGGAGACGATCGACGCGATGGTGCGCCTGCGTCCGGAAAATCTGACGTTCCATACGCTTTGCTTCAAAAACGCCGCCGACTTTTCGCAGTCGCGTAAATCCATTTCCGGCGAAATCTGCTCGGAAACGGCAAAATGCGTCGATTATTCCCAACTTACTGCCAAAAATGCGGGATATGTGCCTTATTATATCTATCGGCAAAAAAATACCGTGGATAACCTCGAAAACGTCGGATTCGCGCTTCCCGGAACAGAGGGAAGATACAATATTTACATGATGGAAGAGGTCCACAGCATTTTCGCCGTCGGCGCCGGAGCGGTTTCCAAAATGGTTTCGCGCGACGGAAAAATAATTGAGCGCATTTTTGAATATAAATATCCTTATGAGTATCTTTCCGAAAAGGATGCCGCCAAAAATGACGAGAAAATGCAAGCCATTCGGACCTTCTATCGGGAACAATATTAACGGAGGAATTTATGCTTCGATATGATGTGACGCTCATGAGTGATGAGCAAACATCGAGCTTTGTGCAAACGGCGGAAGACGGCTTCCGCAAACAGATTTTATTCGTCGCGGAAGAGATCGCCGCGGCGGGAAACGTCCGCTTCATGGCGCTTTCCGGTCCGACCTGCTCGGGAAAAACGACCACGTCCCATATTTTGAAGGAAGCGTTTTTACGGCACGGGATCACGGTGAAAACCGTCTCGATCGATGATTTTTACCGCGACCGCGCAGAACTGGACAAAGAGAAAAATCCCGATTACGAGTCCATTCGCTCGATCAATCTGCCGCTCTTTGAATTTTGCGTGGATCAGATCGTGAACGGCGAAACGACGAAACTGCCGAAATTTGATTTTCACGCGGGAAAATGCGTCGAATGGGAAGATTATGCGCCGCAGCCCCAGGAAATCGTGCTGTTTGAGGGGATTCAGGCGCTTTATCCCGAAATATCCGCCGTGATCCCGCAGGACCTTTGCCGATCGGTCTCGATCGGTGTCAAGGAAGACGTCGAAGCACTGCTTGACAAGCTTCTTGCCGTTCTCCTTCGCGAGGCCGCCGTAGGCCGTCATGTGAACGTTCACCCACTTGACGCCGTCCCCGAGCGG
>CALEJO010000027.1 GCA_937898155.1 uncultured Clostridia bacterium
ACGGCCTTCGCAAGCGCTTCGCGGTCGCGGATGATCTCGTCGTATTGATCCTTGATGAGCATCCGTTCGAGATGTGGGTGCGATACGGTGTGGCACGCGACCTCGTGGCCGTTTGCCGTATAGAGCGAGCGGACCTCGCTCGCGTGGATGCCCTGCATCCCCTCTTTGAGCGTGTTGCCCGAGATCAGATTGAACGTCGCTTTCATATGATATTTGTTGAACAGCTCGACGAGGCGGCGGTCCTGCGCACAACCGTCGTCGTAGCTGAACGTGAGCGCATAGCGTTTGCCGTCGCGGTATCGGTCGAATTTGATCATGATGGATTCCTCCTAAAAAATAATCTTGTCTTTATGATATCACAAAACGCGCTTTTTGCAAGAGAATCGCGCGGAAAAGGTTGATTTTTTTTGAAAAGCGTGGTATAATGGCAGGGAAGAAAACAATACGGACAGAGGTAAAGAGGAACAGATATGAAAGTATTACTCACGGGCGGTGCGGGGTATATCGGCTCGCATACCGCCATTGAACTGGCAAAGCTCGGTCACAACATCGTGATCGCGGACGATTTTTCCAACAGCAAGCCGGAGGCGGTCAACCGCGTCCGCGCGATCATCGGAACGGAATTCCCGTTTTATCGGATCGACGTCGCGGATCGCACGGCGCTGGAAGCGCTCTTTGCGGCGGAAAAGCCGGAGGCGGTCATCCATTTCGCGGGCTTCAAGGCGGTCGGCGAATCCGTGGCGAAACCCGTTATGTATTATCGCAACAACCTCGATACGACGCTGACGCTCCTCGAAACGATGAGCAAATTCGGCTGTCATAATCTGATTTTCAGCTCATCCGCGACGGTTTACGGCGCGCCCGACGCGGTGCCGATCCCCGAGACCGCCGCCGTCGGCAGATGCACGAATCCTTACGGCTGGACGAAATATATGATCGAGGTGATCCTGCAAGGCGCGGCGGTCGCCGATCCGACGCTCTCCGTGGCGCTTCTGCGCTATTTCAATCCCGTCGGCGCACACGAGTCGGGACTCATCGGCGAGGATCCGCAGGGCACCCCGAACAATCTGATGCCCTATATCACGCAGGTCGCCGTCGGCAAGCGCGAGCGGCTTTCCGTCTTCGGCGACGACTTTCCGACGAAGGACGGCACGGGAGTGCGCGATTATATCCACGTCGTCGATCTGGCGAACGGACACGCGTGCGCGCTGAACTACGTGGCGACGCACAAGGGCGTTGAGGTCTTCAACCTCGGCACGAGCGTGGGATACAGCGTCCTTGACATGGTGCACGCGTTTGAGGAAGCGAACGGCGTGCAGATTCCTTACGTCATCGCGCCCCGCCGCGCGGGTGACATCGCGGAATGCTACGCCGACGCGACGAAATCGAAAAAACTGCTCGGTTGGACGGCAAAAAAGACGCTCGTCGATATGTGCCGCGACAGCTGGAACTGGCAGAGCAAAAACCCGAACGGCTACGATTCCTGAACCGTGAAAAAATCAAAAAGCAGAGGCGTCGCCTCTGCTTTTTTGCGCGAATCGGATTTTTTCAATAAATTTTGCAAAAAAACTTGACTTGCGGAAAAAACTGTGATAAAATAGCATGGCTATCGAGCAGAAAGCGTCTATTCGGAGAAGTCGCCTAGTTGGTCGAGGGCGCACGACTGGAAATCGTGTAACCGGTGAAACGGTTCAAGAGTTCGAATCTCTTCTTCTCCGCCAGAAAATCACCGCATTTTTGCGGTGATTTTGCTTTTCTCGGGCAAAACCGTCCGGCTTTCATAAAATGGAGGAAAGAACGGAATTCCGTCATCATAAGGAGCAGGGTATGAAGCTACAAACCGAAGAAAAACGCCGACCGATCATCGGCATTACTCCCTCGATCACGGACGGCGTCGTCCGCATGAATCGGGACTATCTGACCGCGATCTTTGACGCGGGCGGGATCCCGGTCTTTTTGCCGTTCACGAGCGATCCCGCGCGGATCGCGGAATATGTCGAATTGGCAGACGGACTGCTCTTTTCGGGCGGCGGGGACGTCGATCCCGCGCATTACGGGGAGGCGCGCCAGCCTGCCTGTGGCGAATCCGACGCGGCAAGGGATTCCTTTGAACTTGCGCTCTTCACGGCATTTTATCCGACCGGCAAGCCGATCCTCGGCATCTGCCGCGGCGAGCAACTGCTCAACGTGGCGCTCGGCGGCACGCTGACGCAGCACCTCGACGGGCATCGGCAGGACGCCGCCCGCGACGTCTGCACGCATCGCGTGACGATCGCCGACGGCACGAAGCTCGCCGCCGTCACGGGTGCGCCGACGCTGCAAACGAACAGCTTTCATCATCAGGCGGTCGCCAAGGTCGCGCCGACGCTTCGACTCGCCGCGCTCTCCGATGACGGCGTTCCCGAGGCGGTCGAAGCGACGGACGGCAGATTTCTCATCGGTGTGCAATGGCATCCCGAAGCGTTTTACCGCCACGAGCCCCGCGCCGCGGCGCTGTTTGAGGCGTTTGTGCGTGCCGCCGCGGAAGAAATCGGCACTTGACATTTTCGATGGAAAATGCTATACTAATCGCATCTTTTGAAGATAATAGGTGATATTATGAGTAAAATCATCGTCCCGCAGGGCTATCGCCCGACGCTCGGACTTTACGATACGCAGAGCGCGATCGGCATGCTGAAACGGACGTTCGAGGAGAGGCTCTGCTTTGTGCTGAATCTCAAACGCGTTTCCGCGCCGCTGTTCGTCGATCCCGAAACAGGACTCAACGACGATCTGAACGGAACGGAGCGCCCCGTCCGTTTCGATATCAAGGAAACGGGCGGCGACGCGGTCGTCGTGCATTCGCTCGCAAAATGGAAACGCATGGCACTTCACACCTACGGCTTTTCCGAGGGCGAGGGACTCTATACCGACATGAACGCCATCCGCCGCGACGAGGAGATGGACAATCTCCATTCAATCTATACCGACCAATGGGACTGGGAAAAGGTCATCACGCCGCAGACGCGCACGCTGACGTATCTCAAAAACACGGTCAAAGGCGAGGTCGGCGCGATCTGCGACACGCTCGATATGCTGAAAGTCCGCTTCCCGCAGATCACGGTGGAGCTTGACCGCGAGGTGAGCTTCATCACGTCGCAGGAGCTGGAAGACCTCTATCCCGATTTGACGCCGAAGGAGCGCGAGAACGCCTACGTGCGCGAGCATCACACGACGTTCCTCATGCAGATCGGCGGCAAGCTCCGCTCGGGCAAGCCGCACGACGGACGCGCACCCGACTACGACGACTGGGCGCTCAACGGAGACATTTTATTCTGGAACGACGTGCTCGATTGCGCGTTTGAAATCTCCTCGATGGGCATTCGCGTGGATGCGGCATCACTCGACCGCCAGCTTCATGAGGCGGGCGCGGACGAGCGCCGTCGCTTCCCGTTCCATAGGGCGCTTCTCGCAAACGAGCTTCCGCTGACGATGGGCGGCGGTATCGGACAGTCCCGTCTTTCGATGCTTCTGCTCGGCAAGGCACACATCGGCGAGGTGCAGGTCTCGATCTGGGACGACGAGACGCGCCGCGTCTGCAAGGAAAACGGGATCATTCTTCTGTAAATCCAAAAACGCTTCCGACATTCGCCGGAAGCGTTTTTTGTTATGATGCTTATCTTTTTCCCTCGGAGACGCTGTTTTCGATCAGTTTTGCCAAAAGGTCGGAGATTTTTTCCATTGCCTCGACGGAGACGAACTCGAAGCGCGAATGGAAGTTCTCGCCGCCGGTGCAGAGGTTCGGGCAGGGCAGTCCCATGAAAGAGAGCCGCGCGCCGTCCGTGCCGCCGCGGATCGGCACGACGCGGGGCGTCACGCCGACATCGCGCATCGCCTTTTCGGCGCGCTCGACGATATAGAAATGCGGCTCGATCTTTTCTTTCATGTTGGAATAGGAGTCGCCGAGCTTCAACTCGACCGTGCCCGCGCCGTAGCGCGCATTGAGCGCGTCCGCGATTTCGCGGAAGCGTTCTTTTTTTGCCTCGAATTTCGTGCGGTCGTGATCGCGGATGATATAGTAAAGCGAGGCGTGCTCGATGCCGCCCGACATCGACGAAAGATGATGGAAGCCCTCATAGCCTTCGGTTTTGGCGGGGATTTCATCTTCGGGGAGCATCGCGTTGAATTCGCACGCGATCAGCGCGGCGTTTTTCATTTTGTCTTTGGCAGAACCGGGGTGGATGGATACGCCGTGAATTTCGAGGTGTGCACTGCCGGCATTGAAGTTTTCATATTCCAACTCGCCGAGCGCGCCGCCGTCCACGGTATAAGCATAATCGGCGCCGAAGCCCGCGACGTCGAAATGGTCGGCGCCGCGACCGATCTCCTCGTCGGGCGTAAACGCGACGGCGATCCTGCCGTGCGGCATCTTCGACGCGATGATCTTTTCGAGCGCGGTGACGATCTCGGCGATCCCCGCCTTGTCGTCCGCGCCGATCAGCGTCGTGCCGTCGGAAACGATCAGATGCTCGCCCGCGTAATCGGCGAGATAGGGGTAGTCCGCGACGCGCATGACGATGTTTTTCTCCTCGTTCAGCGTGATGTCGCCGCCGTGATAATCGACGACGCGGGCGCGGATATCGGTGTCGCTCGCCTCGGAGGAGGTGTCCATATGCGCGATCAGCCCGATCGTATTGATGGGCGCGTCACAGTTGGCGGGCAGGTCGGCATAGACGTAGCCGAAGCCGTCCACGCGCGCGTTTTGCAGACCGAGCGCGGAAAGCTCGTCGCGTAATGCCGCCGCGAGGCGAAGCTGTTTTTCGGTGCTGGGGACGGTTTCGGACGCGCCGTCCGACATCGTGGGATAAGAAACGTATTTCAAAAATCGCTCATAAGTTTTCATACGGGAATCCTCCGTTTCGTGTTTCTTTCATCATATCGCGTTTTGCGGAAAAATGCAAGAGAGATGCGCATATTTTCTTGCATTTTGCTCCCGCGCGTGCTATACTGGAAAAAAACGTGCTTTGAGGTGCTTATGAACGCTTATTTCGTCTGCAAGACCGACAAGTCTCCCGCTCGCTATCGCTGCGGCGAGGAGATCGTTTTCCATATCGCATATCGTCGGGACGGTGTCACGGTGCCGGCACCGTGCTTCCGCTACGAGATCGCCGCGGATTTCGGATTCCGCGAGGAGGGAACGGCGGACGGCGCGACGGGCGAACTGACGCTGCGCGCGTCGCTCGACCGCCCGGGCTTTGTCTTCGTCAAGGTCGAGGCGACGGAGCGGGACGGCACGCCGTGCGCGGAAAGCGACGCTCTCTTCGGCGGCGCCGCCGTGGAGATCGAGCGCATTACGCCGACGACGAAAAAGCCGGACGATTACGACGCATTCTGGGCGGCGTGCCGCGCGGAGCTGGAAACGGTCGCGCCGGTGTTGCTTTCGAGCAAGGAGCGGCCACTTGATCCCGAGCATCCACATCATCGCTCCTTCGATATTCGTGTCGCGTGTGCGGGCGAGGCGCCGGTTTCGGGTATTCTCTCGATTCCGTGCGACGGGAAAAAGCATCCGGCGCGCGCGATCTATCAGGGCTACGGCGTCAAGAGCGCGTGGGCGGATTTTGATGACGACGAGATTCAGCTTTGCATCAACGCGCACGGCATCGACAACGAGATGCCGCAGGAATATTACGACGCGCTCGTCGAGGGGCGGCTTCGCCGCTACGGCTTCAACGTCGAGCGGAACAAGAGCCCCTATACCTGCTATTTCAAAAATATGATGCTCCGCGCGGCACAGGCGCTCCGCTATCTCAAAACGCTTCCCGAATGGGACGGCAAAGGTCTTTTCGTGCGCGGCGGCAGCCAGGGCGCGGTGCAGTCGATGCACGCGGCGGCGCTGACCGACGGCGTGACGAAGATCGATATTATGGTGCCGTGGCTTTGCGATATCCGCGCGGGAGAGATCGGGCGGCTCTGCGGCTGGGGCGAATTTGACACCGCCGCGATGCCGTATTTCGATCTGACACTTCGCGCGGCGCAGACCGCGATTCCCGTCTCCATTCTGGCGGGGCTCGGCGACTATACCGCGCCGCCGGCGGGTGTCGCCGCCATGTTCGGACAGCTTCGCGGTCCGAAGGAACTGACGCTCGTGCAGAGCAGAGAACACGTCTATATTTCGCCGGAGGCGGAAGCGTTTTCGGTGTGACGAAAAAAGTCGCCTTCGGGCGGCTTTTTTTGTGCTGTTTTTTGCCCTTTTTCAGGAGAAAAATGGGCTTTTCCTCTTGCAAATATGGTTTTAATATTATATAATATTTGTATGGAAGAAAAACTCGGCTTTTTTGAGCCGACCGGAAACGGAGGGGATTCGGATGGGCAAGGAAGAACGCGACGAACTCGCGACATATCTATTCTGCCAGGGAACGAACTTTTATGCGTATGACCTGCTCGGTGCCTTTGTCGAGGAGACGGAAAGCGGATACTGCTGGACGTTCCGCGTGTGGGCGCCAAACGCGAAAAAGGTGTTCGTGACGGGTGATTTCAACGGATGGGACGACAGCTTGCCGATGAAAAAGGACTCCGCGTCCGGCATCTGGCAGGCGACGCTCAGCTCCGCCGTTTCCCTCGAATGGAATCGGTATAAATATAAAATTGTCTCGAAAAAGGGAACGGTCTATAAAGCCGATCCCTACGCGCATCACGCGGAAACGCGCGAAAAGACCGCGTCGATCCTTTTGCATCCGCACGCATTTGCGTGGAGCGACGACGCGTGGAAAGAGAAACGCCGCGCGGCGTTTGCGACGCATCCGCATTTTTACGGCGCTCCGATGAATATTTACGAGGCGCATCTCGGCTCGTGGCGCACGCGGGACGGCAAATGCACGGCGGACGGCGCACATGACTCAAACTACCGCGAGCTTGCCGATCACCTCGCGCCTTACCTTGCCGAAATGCACTATACGCATCTCGAACTCATGCCGATCACGGAATTTCCGTTCGACGGCTCGTGGGGCTATCAGGTGACGGGCTATTTCGCGCCGACGTCGCGCTTCGGCACGCCGGACGATTTCCGCTATTTCGTCAACAAGCTCCATGAGGCGGGCATCGGGGTGATTCTCGATTGGGTGCCGGCGCATTTTCCGAAGGACGAAAGCGGGCTATGCGAATTCGACGGCTCGCTCCTCTATGAATACCAAGGCAAGGACCGCATGGAAAACCGCGGCTGGGGCACACGCTATTTCGACGTCGGACGCCCCGAGGTGCAATCATTCCTCGTTTCGAGCGCGCTTTACTGGATGCGCGAATTCCACATCGACGGACTCCGCATCGACGCCGTGGCGTCCATGCTTTATCTCGATTACGACCGCGAGCCGGGCGAATGGGTGCCGAATATCTATGGCGGCAACCAGAATCTCGAAGCGATCGCGTTTTTCCGCAAGCTGAATACGGCGGTGTTCGCGGAATTTCCGGACGCGCTGATGATCGCGGAGGAATCGACCGCGTGGCCGATGGCGACGCACCCGGTCGGCGACGGCGGGTTGGGGTTCAATTTCAAATGGAATATGGGCTTTGCCAACGATATGTTCGACTATATGGCGACGGACCCGTATTTCCGTCGCTCCTGCCACGACAAGCTGACATTCCCGCTGATGTATGCGTTCTCCGAAAATTACATTCTGCCGGTATCGCACGACGAGGTGGTGCACGGCAAGAAGAGCCTGCTTGACAAGATGTTCGGCTCTTACGAAGAAAAATTCGCCGCGATGCGCGCGTTTCTGACGTTGCAGATGACGTATCCCGGCAAAAAAATGCTCTTTATGGGCACGGAATTCGCGCCGTTCCGCGAATGGGACTACGAAAACGAACTGGAATGGTTCATGCTCGATTATCCGAAGCACGCGCAGATGCGCGAATTCGTCAAGGCGCTCAACGCGCTCTATGTGAGCGAGCCGGCGCTTTACGAGATCGACGACGACTGGGACGGATTTGCGTGGATCAATGCCGACGATCGCGACCACAATACGGTCGCGTTCCGCCGCCGCGCGTTGAGCGGCGACGAGCGAATCGTCGTCATCAACTTCTCCCCGATGACGTGGGAGGATTACCGCATCGAGGTGCCGATGCGCGGCGACTATGTGCCGGTCCTTGCATCGGACGATCCGGCGTTCGGCGGCGCGGGCGTGCTGCTCGGCACGCGAAAAACCAAGGGAAAACGACGTGACGGCAAGCTGGTGAGCGAGCTTTCGCTGACGCTTCCGCCCTACGGCGCGGTCATTCTGCGCCGTCAAGCGGCGACAAAAACAAAGAAATCTTAATTCGGAAAGGCAGGTCCTTTTGATGTTTCAAAAAAAAGAATGTATCGCCATGCTCCTCGCTGGCGGGCAGGGGAGCCGTCTCTACGCACTGACGGAGAAAACCGCCAAACCTGCCGTTCCGTTCGGCGGCAAATACCGTATCATCGACTTTCCGATGTCGAACTGCGTCAATTCAGGCATCGACACGGTCGGTGTGCTGACGCAGTATCAGCCGCTCGCGCTGAACGAATATATCGGCAACGGCGAGCCGTGGGACCTCGACCGCGCACGCGGCGGCGTGACGGTGCTCCCGCCCTATCAGGGCAAGGGCGGCGCCGTATGGTATAAGGGCACGGCAAACGCGATCTATCAGAATCTCACGTTCATCGAACGCTACGCGCCGGATTACACGCTGATCCTCTCCGGCGACCATATCTATAAGATGGATTACAGCAAAATGCTCGAAGTGCACAAGAAAAACGGTGCGGATTGCACGATCGCCGTTCTGGAAGTGCCGATGGATCAGGCGAGCCGCTTCGGCATCCTCAGCACCGACGCGGACGGACGCATCACGGAATTCGCCGAGAAGCCGAAGGTGCCGAAGAGCAACAAGGCGTCGATGGGCATTTATATCTTCTCGACCGACGTGCTGGCGTCTTACCTGCGCGCGGACGACGGCGATCCCGCGTCGGAAAATGACTTCGGCAAAAACATCATTCCCAAAATGCTCAGCGACGGCTGCCGGATGTTTGCCTATACCTTTGACGGCTACTGGAAGGATGTCGGCACGCTTCCGAGCTTATGGGAAGCCAATATGGACCTGCTCGGCAGTCAGCCCGCGTTCAACCTTTACGATCGGAAATGGCGCATTTTCTATCGGCATAACGCGCTTCCACCGCATCGCACGGGCGAACACGCCGCGGTGCGGAACGCGATGATCACCGAGGGCTGCGTCATCGACGGCACGGTGGAAAATTCCGTGCTCGCCAACGGCGTCACCGTCGAAGAGGGCGCCGTCGTGCGCGACTGCGTGCTGATGAGCGGCGTCACGGTCAAGGCGGGCGCGACGGTCGAATACGCGATCGTGGACAGCGACACTGTGATCGGTGCCGGTGCGAAGCTCGGCACGCCGAAGACGGAGGGCGAGCTCCTCGTGATCGGCGGAGAGCTGACGATCCCCGCAGGGGCGGCCGTCGCCGGCGGTCAGATGATCGACAAAAACAATATTTCGGATATCAAAGGATAAGGGGGATCGGATCATGGCAATCGCAGAGGGCATTATTTTTTCCAATATCCACGACAGCAGCATTTCCGAGCTGACGCGACAGCGCACGCTTGCGTCCGTTCCGTTCGGATGCCGGTATCGCCTGATCGACTTCCCGCTTTCCAATATGGTGAATTCGGGGATCGACGATATCCGCGTCATCACGCATTATAACTATCACTCGCTGATGGATCACATCGGCTCCGGCAAGGACTGGGATCTGGCGCGCCGTTCCGGCGGCATCAAGATCCTGCCGCCTTATATCACGGCGTTCGCCAATAACGTCAACGCGCTCTATCGAACGCGGCTGGAAGCGCTGAAAAGCGTTTCGGCGGCGATCAATCAGATCAAGGCGGATTACGTCGTGATGACGGACTGCAACGTGATCTGCAATATCGACTACCGTGCGATCATCGACGCACACCGCGAGAGCGGGGCAGACGTGACGATGGCGGTCAAGCGCATGGCTCTTACGCGGAACGAGGCGAGAAATCAGACGCTCGTCTTTTCCGACCACGATGGGCGCGTGACCGATCTGCTTCCGTATCCGACGAACTTTGACGGCGAGGCGGACGTCAATCTGAACATCCTTGTCATCAACCGCCGGTATTTGCAGGAGCTCGTGCTGGACGCGATCGCGCACGGCTATATCAGCTTGACGCGCGACGTGTTCATCAAGAACCTGCCGTATCGCAATTTCCGCATTTATAAATATGACGGCTTCTTTGCCTGCATTTCCTCGTTCGAGGATTACGTTTCGCACAACCTCGCGCTGATCTCGAATCAGGAGATGTTCGATTCGCTCTTCAACGTGCCGGAGCGCCCGATCTTCACGAAGGTGCGCAATTCCGCGCCGACCTATTACAGCGAAACGTCGAACGTGAAGAACTCGCTGATCGCCGACGGATGCGTGATCGAAGGGACCGTGGAGAACAGCATTTTGTTCCGCGGCGTCAAGGTCGGTCGCGGCGCGGTCGTCAAAAACAGTATTTTATATCAGGACACCTTCCTCGGTGCGGACGCGTCCGTGAACTACACGGTGACGGATAAAAACGTCGTCATCCGCGACGGCGTGACCATTTCCGGTCACGCGACGCTTCCGTTCTACATCGAAAAGGGAAGAATGGTTTGAATTTGGAGGATGCTATGAAATCAATTCTGTATGCCGGCAGCGAAATCATGCCGTTTGCCGCCACGGGCGGACTCGGCGACGTGCTCGGTTCCTTGCCGGCGGCGCTCAAACGCAAAGAGCCGGACTGCGACGTGCGCGCGGTGATGCCGCTTTACGCGCACATCAAACGCGAATGGCGCGAGAAAATGACATTTCTCAAATGGTTCAACGTCCCGCTGGCATGGCGTCACGCCTATTGCGGCGTGTTTTCACTCGAAAAGGACGGCGTCACATTCTATTTCCTCGACAATGAATATTATTTCAAGCGCGCGGCGCTTTACGGCGAATACGACGACGGGGAACGGTTCGCGTTCTTCTCGGTCGCGGTGCTGGAACTGATGCGGGAGCTGAATTTTTATCCCGACATCCTGCACGCCAACGACTGGCAGACGGCGTTTTCGGTGATCCAACTGAAACAGAATTACAGTTGGCGCGCCGAATACGGGAAGATCAAAGCGGTTTATACGATCCACAATATCGAATATCAGGGCGTATTCGGCAAAGCGATCCTCGGCGACGTGTTCGGACTCGGCACGAAGGACGAGGGGATCGTCGATTATAACGGCAATATCAATCTGACGAAAGGCGCGGTTGTCTGCGCGGACTACGTGACGACGGTCAGCCCGACTTACGCGCGGGAGATCCGCACGCCCACCTATTCGTGCGGGATGCACGTCATTCTCGATCAATACGGCTATAAGCTCGACGGCATCGTGAACGGCATCGACATGGCGTATTACGATCCGAAGACCGATCCCGATCTGCCGTTCCATTACAGCTGGCGCGGCCAGGTCGGTAAACGGCAGAATAAGGCGGCGATGCAGGAGAAATTCGGGCTCGACGTTCGTCCCGACGTCCCCGTCGTCGCGATGATCTCGCGTCTCGCGTCGCACAAGGGATTTGATCTCGTGCTCCGCATTTTCCACGATCTGATGCAGGATGACGTGCAGTTCATCCTGCTCGGCACGGGCGAGCGCGGCTACGAGCTGTTCTTCCGGGAAGCGGCGGCACGCTATCCGGGCAAGGTCTCGATCAATCTGACCTACGATCGCAAGCTCTCCAAACTCATTTACGCCGGCGCGGATATTTTCCTCATGCCGTCGAAGAGCGAGGCGTGCGGGCTTTCGCAGATGATCGCGTCGCGCTACGGCACGGTGCCGGTCGTCCGCGAGACGGGCGGGCTTTCCGATACGATCCATCCTTACGGACCGGATCGCGCCGGCAACGGCTTCACGTTCGCGTCCTATAACGCACACGATATGCTCCACGTGATCCGTGAGGCGGAGGGGCTTTACCGCGACAAGGAAAACTGGAATGCCCTTGTGAAAAAAATCATGCGCATCGATTTTTCGTGGGACGTATCCGCAGAAGCGTATCGCGCGCTGTATGACCGACTGCTCGGATAAAGCCGCGCATCGCGTTAAATTCAATTTGCATTTTACCAAAGAAAAGAAAGAAAAGAGAGAACTATGGAAACCAAGATCACAGAAAAAAGCGTGCGCGACGCCGTAGAAAACAAAATATCGCGTTATTACGGCATTCGCGCGGAGGACGCTACGCAGGCACAGGTCTATAAAGCGGTCATCTCGACCGTGCGCGATCTTCTGACCGACAAACGCGCGACGTTTCGTCGCGAAGTGAAAAAACAGAACGCAAAACGTATCTATTATCTTTGCATGGAGTTTCTGATCGGACCGTCCCTGCGCAATCACCTGCGCAACCTCGGCGCGGAGAACGCTTACGCGTCCGTCGTCGAATCGCTCGGATACGATCTCGACGCGCTTTACGCGGCGGAGCCCGATCCGGCGCTCGGAAACGGCGGTCTCGGCCGTCTCGCGGCGTGCTTCATGGATTCGCTGACGACGCTCGACTATCCGGCGACGGGCTTTTCGCTCCTTTATGAATACGGGCTTTTCAAGCAAAAGATCATCGACGGCAATCAGGTCGAGCTTCCCGACGTGTGGATGCCCGGCGCGGACGGCTGGCTCGTGCCCCGCACCGACAAGACGTTTTCCGTCCGCTTCGGTGGCAAAATCTCGGAGACGTGGGAAAACGGCGCGCTCCGCGTGATGCACACCGATTACGAAGAAGTGCAGGCGGTGCCTTACGATATGATGATCTCCGGTAGCAACTGTTTCGCCACGAACAATCTGCGGCTCTGGAAGGCACAGGATATCCACAACTTCGATATGAAGCTCTTTACGCAGGGGCAGTATATGCAGGCGGTCGAGCACAATACGAACGCCGAAATGCTGACGAAGGTGCTGTATCCGTCCGACGACCACGTGGAGGGCAAGATCCTTCGTCTGTCTCAGCAGTATTTCTTGGTTTCCGCTTCTTTGCAGAATATCATCGCCGACCATCTCCGTCAGTATGGCTCACTTGCCAACTTTGCGGAGAAGAACGCGATCCATATCAACGACACGCACCCCGCGCTCGTGATCCCCGAGCTGATGCGTATTTTCATGGATACGTATTCGTTCTCGTGGGAGACCTCGTGGGATTTGCTGCGTCGCACGGTATCCTATACCAATCATACCGTCATGCCCGAGGCGCTCGAATGCTGGAACGAGGATATTTTCAAGCTTCGTCTGCCGCGCATCTATAACATCGTCTGCGAGATCAACCGCCGGTTCTGCGGCGACCTCTGGAATCTCTATCCCGGCGACTGGAACCGCATTTCGAGAATGTCGATCCTCGCGAACGGGCAGGTGCGCATGGCAAACCTCAGTGTCGTCGGCTCGCATACGGTCAACGGCGTCTCGAAGCTTCATTCCGACATTCTGAAAGAGACCGTATTCCACGATTTCTATCGCATGGAGCCGGGAAAATTCACGAACGTCACGAACGGCATCGCGCATCGGCGCTGGCTCTGCTATTCCAACCCGAAGCTCGCGGCGCTTCTCGACCACACGATCGGGACCGACTATCGGAAAAATCCGTCCTCGCTGGCAAACTTCCGCAAATACGCGACGGACACGTCCGTGATCGAGGCGGTGCGCGACATCAAGCACCGCAATAAGGAGACGTTTGCCGAATGGTTCCGCGCGCAGACGGGCGGCACGATCGACACGCACTCCGTCTTTGACGTGCAGGCGAAAAGAATGCACGAATACAAGCGCCAACTCCTGAACGTTTTGAAAATCGTGGCGCTTTACGACGAACTGAAAACCAATCCGAATGCCGACATCGTGCCGCAGACGTTCTTCTTCGGCGGCAAGGCGGCGCCGGGCTACTATATGGCAAAAGACATCATCAAGCTGATCTGGTGTCTCGGCAAGGAGATCGACGCCGATCCCGCGATCCGCGAGCGTCTGCGCGTCATTTATCTCGAAGACTATAAAGTGAGCGTCGCGGAAATGCTGATGCCCGCGACGGATATTTCCGAGCAGATTTCGCTCGCCGGCAAGGAAGCCAGCGGCACGGGCTGCATGAAGTTCATGATCAACGGCGCGATGACCGTCGGCACGCTCGACGGTGCGAACGTCGAAATGGCGGAAGCGGTCGGCAGAGAAAACATCTTCATCTTCGGTCTGACTGCGCGCGAGGTCGAGGAGCTTTGGCGCAACGGCTATAACGCGGTGGATTATTATAACGGCAACGCGCGTCTGAAAGCGGCGGTCGATCGCATCGCACGCGGCTTTTACGGCGAGGACTTCTCGTCGATCTCGCGCTATTTCCTCTCCGGCACGCACAACGTCGCCGACCCGTATATGTGCCTTGCGGACTTTGAATCGTATTTCAGCACCTCGCAGACGGCGATCCGCGATTACGCCGACCGCTCCGCGTGGACGTCGAAGGCGATCATCAATATCGCGGGCGCGGGCGAATTTGCGTCCGACCGCAGCATCCGCGATTACGCAAACGAAATCTGGAATCTCCAAAGCGTCAAACGCTGATCGGGAAAGGAACGGATATGGCGGGCTTTTCACGCGCGGGTGCCACGGTGCATTCGCTCGAAACAAAATGGGACGGGGAACGGGAGATCACCGCGCACGGCGCGTTTGCGCTTGACGCGACGGTGACGTTCCGCATCCGCGTGCCGAGCGGCACGGAAACGGCGGAGATGATCCTGTTTGCCGACGACGGCACGGGCGTCCGCACGCTCGCACTCACGCAGAGCGGCACGCAACATTTTTCGCTCTCCTTGCCGATGCGGCAGGTCGCCGGCGAGGCGGGGAGCGGGCTCTTCTTCTATCAATATCGCGTCAGCGGCGCGTTCGGCGTCTTTGAGACGCGGCACGCGGAAAGCGACGACGCGCTCTCCTACGTAGACGCGGGGCAGGGGCGGCCTGACTTTCAACTGCTCGTCTACGAGGAGCGGGATTGCCCGCCGGCATGGCTTTACGGCGGCACGGTCTATCAGATTTTCCCCGACCGCTTTTTCGAGGGCGATCCGCGCGGAAAAGAAGACCTCGTCGCAGAAAAGGGCGGTGTGCTGTGTCGCGACGAAGCTTCGTTCGCGTCGCAGATGCGCGACCGCAAACAAAATCAGAAAAACAATCTCTTTTTCGGTGGGGACCTCGACGGCATCGTGAAAAAGATGGATCATCTCGTCTCGCTCGGCGTGACGGCGCTCTATCTGAATCCGATCTTTTCGTCGCCGTCCAACCACCGATATAATACGTCGGATTATCATAAGATCGAGGCGATGCTCGGCGGCGAGGCGGCGTTCCGTCGCCTGATCGACGCGGCACACGCGCACGGGATCGCGGTGATCCTCGACGGGGTATTCAATCACACGGGAGACGACAGCGTCTATTTCGATACGCACGGGCGCGGCGACGTGCCCGGCGCGGCGGAATCCAAGGACTCGCCCTATTATCCGTGGTTTCATTTTGAATCGTATCCCGATCGCTATGAATCGTGGTGGGGCATCCGCACGCTTCCGCGCGTGATGTCCGACGGCGAAGAATATAAGCAATTCGTTTTCGGCGAGGACGGCATCGTGCGGCGGTATCTGCGCATGGGCGCGGATGGCTGGCGTCTCGACGTCGCCGATGAGCTTTCCGACGAGTTTCTCGCGGAGCTCCGCACGGCGGCGCGCGCGGAAAAGAAAGACGCGCTCGTTCTCGGTGAGGTCTGGGAGGACGCGACGACGAAGATTTCTTATGGCAAGCGCCGCGCCTATCTCTGCGGCAGGGAACTCGACTCGGTGATGAACTATCCGATCCGGAGCGCGATCCTTGAATATCTGACGCGCGGGGACGCGCTTCTGATGCGTCGCGCGCTGACGCATATTTACGGCAACTATCCGACGCCCGCCGTGAACGCGCTTTGGAATCTGCTCGGCACGCACGATACGCCGCGCGCGCTGACGGTGCTTTCCGGCGAGGATGAGGATGCGATCCCCTACGAAGCACGCGCGGGCTATCGGATGAGCGAAGAAAAAAAGAAACTTGCCACGGCGCGGATGCGTCTCGCCGTGACGATGCAGATGACGCTTCCCGGTGTGCCGTGCATCTATTACGGCGACGAGGCGGAGGCGGAGGGCTTCCGCGATCCGTTCTGCCGGATGCCGCTCTCCTGGGAGCGGACGGAAAACACGATCTGCCGGCTCTATCGCAAACTCGGCGCGCTCCGCAAACGCGAGCCGCTCCTCGCGACGGGCGAATTCGCACTGATCTATATCGACGCCGAGGTGCTTTGCTACGAGCGGCGCGGCGAGACCGAAACGCTCGTCGTGTTCCTGAACCGCAGCACGGAGCCCTACGCGTTTTACGCGCCCGACGGCGCGGAGATGCTGATTGGCAAGCCGAATCCGCGACCGATGGAGGCGCTTGTCGCTCGCATCCGCACGGGGACGGAATACAGTTTTTATCCGATAAAGGAGATGACAGAATGAAACGGCTTCTGGCGCTTTTGCTCGTGACGCTGACGGCAGTATGCTGCTTCGGTTGCGGCACGGAGAGTGAAATCGTGATCCGCACTGCCGAGCGCACGACCGCGTCCGCTTCGGGCGGGGAAGTCGCCGAGGAGACGATGACCTTCAGGTCGTCAATAAAAATACGAAAAAATATCATTTGTCCGAGGATTGCACCTACGTCAAAAAGACGGCGGAGGAAAATCGCATGACGCTGACCGTCTCCGGCGAAGACGAGCTGCTTTCTTTCGGATATTCACCGTGCAGTTATTGCGCAAAGAAAGAACCGACCGGGACGGACACGACCGACCTCGGCGACGAATAGAAAGGACTACTTTATGGAACGGGAATTTCTTTTGGGAGAGCGCCGTGTGCGCCTGACCGCGTATGCGGAAAACATCATTCGCGTTTGCGTGAGCGAAACGTTCACGCCGTCGCTTTTTGACCGCTACGGACTCTATCGCAAGCCGGAGGAGGCGGGCGAGGAGATCGAAAACGGCATCAAAGCGGGCGACCTTTCCGTGATTTACGCGGACGGAACGCTGACGGTCCGCTCGCCGCGGATGGAGAGAACGATCTCTCTTTCCTCCGACGACACCGACGCGGTGAAAACCTACTTCAATGAGAAGCTCAACGGAATGCGTCCTCTGCCGAAGCAGATCATCGGCGAGGAAGCCAAGCGCGGATACGGTTCGGTCGATTTCCAGACGGATCCGAAATATTTCACGCTTTCCGGCGTGGAAGACGAGCGTTTTTACGGTCTCGGCGCTGCGAATCCCGACCGTATCGTGCTGAACGGCGGCACTTATCTCGAACGCGTCGTCTATCAGAGCAACGAAATGCCGGTCCCGTTCTTCATGACGAAAGCGGGCTACGGCGTGCTGTGCAATGCGACGGTCTGGCACGGCATCGACGTATGCGCACGTCGGGCAGACGAGATTTGCTGGTATCTGCCGGCGGGGGATATCGACTTCTTCGTATT
The DNA here is from genome assembly GCA_937898155.1 of uncultured Clostridia bacterium. GTDB lineage: Bacteria > Bacillota > Clostridia > Oscillospirales > CAG-272 > QALR01. The sequence continues at coordinate 17,548 of CALEJO010000027.1, forward strand.
TGCGGGCGACGATCTGCCGTCTTTGCTCGAACGCTTCACCTATATCACGGGACGCCCGATGCTCCTGCCGAAATGGGCATACGGACTGACGTTCATCGAACAATATAACGCCGACCAGTTCGAGGTCATGCGCGACGCGGCGACGTTCCGCGAAAAGGGATATCCCTGCGACGCGATCAGTCTCGAGCCCGGCTGGATGGAGAAACGATACGACTTCTCCGTGAACAAGAAATGGAACACACAGCGTTTCTTCATCAACGATTGGGCGCGGAGCGATCACCCGGGCGACGTCAATACGCACTTTTTCTCCGCGGCGCTGAAACGCTACGGCTTCAAACTGCATCTGTGGCTCTGCTGTGAGCACGATCTGACCGCCGAGGAGGAGCGCCGCATCGGAAACGACGTCGCGCCCGAAATCCCCGACTGGTTCGATCATCTGAAACGCTTCGTCAACGACGGCGCGGCGTCGTTCAAGCTCGATCCGTGCCACACCGTCGATAACGCCGACGAGCGCCGTGTTTACGCGAACGGAATCGGCGAGCCGATGATGCACAATCTGATCCAGACGATCTATGTGCGCGATATGTATCGCGGCGCATCCGAATATACGAATCTCCGCCCGATGCACCACTATTGCGGCGCGTATACGGGCACGGGTGCCTATACCGCGACGACGACCGGCGACTCCGGCGGGCGGCTGAAAACGCTCGTCTGGATCCTCAACTGCGGTATGTCCGGCATCTCCAATCTGACGTGCGACATGGAGATTTTCCAGAAGCACACGATCCATTATTGCTTCTTCACCGCGTGGTGCCAGCTCAACAGCTGGTCCGGCTACTGCCATCCGTGGTGGGCGGGCGAAGAGCTCGAACCGGTCTTCAATTTCTATGATAAACTCCGCTATCGCCTGCTTCCGTATATCTATTCGACGGCGATCGGCGCGAATCTGACGGGTATGCCGATCTGCCGCGCGATGCCGCTGATGTTTGAGGACGGCGAGGTGGAAAACGCCGTTTGCGAATATATGTTCGGCGAAAATCTGCTGGTCGGCGCGTTCTCCGATGAAATCTATCTGCCCGCCGGCAACGTGTGGATCGACTATTGGTCGGGCAAGGTCTACGAGGGCGGACAAACGATCAAGCCGGAAGTGCCGACAGATCGCGGCGGTCATCTCTTCGTGCGTGGCGGCGCGATTTTGCCGACCGACGAGCCGAAGCAGTTTACCGCGCCCGGTGACACGAAGCATCTGATTCTTGAACTTTACCCGCACGGCGCGTCGTTCTACGATCTTTACGAAGACGACGGGCTGACGCTCGAATATCAAAACGGCAAACGCACCTGCACACGTCTTTCGATGGTGGAGGGCGACGGCATCTGCAATATCGGCATCGGCGACCGCGAGGGCGACTTTACGGGCATCGGCGAGCGCACTTACGGCGTTCGTCTCTTTGCCGCGCAGAAGCCGAAGTCCGTTTCGGTCGGCGGCAAAAAGGTGCCGTTCGAGTGGGACGGCAGATATGTGACATTCGAGCTCGGAACCGAGACCGAAGCGACCGTGGTCCTTGCATAATAGGGCAAAAAGGAGAATACGATTATGTTGGAACTCAAAAATACGTCCGTGATGAATCTCGAAAACGCGATCCGCGGCGCACGGAACCCGATGAACAGTTGGGCGCGCAGCGACAGCGCATATGATGAAAACGGCAATTACATTCTCGGCGAAAACGACCTTTCGCTGGCGATGCGGCTCTGCAAATCCGGCTCCGATCATCGTAAATTTATCCGTCAGATCTTCGTCAGCGTGGACATTCTGGCGCCGCTTTACTGGTGGAAGGAATTCGACACCTATAAGGTCGGCACCGTCGCCAACTCGACGAGCACGATGCACAAGATTCAGGCAAAAGCGTTTGCCCGCGAGGATTTTTCGTGCGATCATATGACCGATACGGCGCTCGCGGCGCTCGACACGCTGATCGCCGTGCTGGAAGATCGCCGGCAAAAATTCCTCGAAACGAAAGACAAAACGTATTGGTATGACATGATCCAGCTTTTGCCGTCGAGCTATCAGCAGCTTCGCACGGTGACGCTGAATTATGAGGTGCTCGTCAATATCTATTACGCGCGCCGCAACCATAAGCTCGACGAATGGCACGCGCTCTGCGCGTGGATCGAAACGCTCCCTTATGCCAAGGAAATGATCCTTTCGATCGAAAATAAGGAGAATATCTGACATGGAAACGATAGAAGAATACCGCACGAGAGCGAAAAAATATGAAGAAGAGACGCACGCGTCGCACGATCGCCGCGCGGCGTGGTTCCGCGAAGCGCGGTTTGGACTATTCATTCATTACGGACTGTTTGCTTCCTACGGGATGGGCGAATGGGCACAGCTTTCGGAAAACTGGAAGGTCGCCGACTACGAGGCGCTTGCCAAGGAATTTTGCCCGAAAAAGGACTGCGCTGACGAATGGTGCCGCCTCGCCAAAGAGGCGGGCGCGAAATACGCCGTTCTGACGACGCGCCACCACGAGGGCTTTTCGCTCTGGGATTCCAAGGTCAATCCGTTCAATTCCATGAACCTGCTCGGCAGAGATATCGTGCGCGAGTTCGTCGATGCGTTCCGGGCCGAAGGGCTTAAGGTCGGGCTCTATTATTCGGTCATTGACTGGCATCATCCCGATTTCACCATTGACAAGTGCTCCCCGCGTTGATGCGTGCCGCAAATACGGCTTGCACGTCGGGCTTTATTCCTCGCTGATGGAATGGCGCCACCCCGACAGCTGGCGCTGTATGTATGACGCCGAGGCGCGTGCGAGATACACGAAATATATCGAAGACCTGAATATCGAGCTTTGCTCGAACTACGGCAAGATCGACCTTCTTTTCTACGATATGCCGTGGCCGCAGATGAGCACGAAGGATTGGGATTCCGTCACGCGGAACGCAAAGCTCCGCGCGCTCCAACCCGACATGATGATCAACAATCGCAGCCGTATGGCGGAGGATTATTTCACGCCGGAGGAAACGCTGAACTTCCCGCCGAACGAGGGCAAGGCCGTCGCGGAGGGCGCGGATTGGGAAGCGTGCATGACGTTCAACGGCTTCTCGTGGGGCTATGTGGACGAGGAGCAGGTCGCGCCGTATTGCTATTCGGCAAATCAGGTCGTCCGCATTCTGCAAAAGGTGACGCACGGCGGCGGCAATCTGCTGATCAATATCGGCCCGAAAGCGGACGGTAGCGTTCCGATCGATTCCGCCGAGCCGCTCCGCAAGGTCGGCGCTTGGCTCCGCGAAAACGGAGAAGCGGTCTACGGTCTGCATTACCGCAAATACGCGGGTGACATTCAGGCGAACCAAGTCGGCAACTGCACGGCGTCGCCCGACAAAAAGACTGTCTACGTCTGGAATTACATTTGGCCGCACACGGGGACGATGATCCTCGGCGGATACAAAAACGCGCCGCGCCGCGTGACGGTGCTGGCGACGGGCGAGGAGATTTCGTGCCGCCGCGACGGATACCGGCTCATCCTCGAAAAACTTCCGGAGAAATCGCCGGACAAAACGCTCGGCATCGCGGTTTTGAAGATGGAATTCGACGAGCCGGCGGAGTATCTTTACGGCAGTTATTATCCGCAGTTCGGGCCGCAGAACGGCATCGACCTTTCCGACGGACTCGGCAATCCGTGAGCGGATTTGATTTTATGGAATTGAGGTTGCGTTATGAAGCATGATTTTGAAACGATTGTGGATCGGAGCCGCGCGGGCTCATTCAAATGGGACGAGATGAAAGCGTATCCGAATACGCCGGCGGGCACGGTCCCGCTTTCCGTGGCGGATATGGAATTCAAAAACGCGCCCGAGATCGTCGAGGGGCTGAAAGAATATCTTGACACGATGATCCTCGGCTATACCGGCCCGACCGACGAGTATTATCAGGCGATCATCGGCTGGATGGAGCGCAGACACGGCTATTCGCCGAAAAAAGAATGGTTCGTCACGTTCGCGGGCATCGTTTCGGCGATCCGTGCGATGGTCGCCGCCTATACCGCGCCGACAGATGCCGTTCTGATCACGACACCCGTTTACGCGCAGTTTCGCGGAGCGGCGGAATTTCATCACCGCGCCGTCGTAGAGAATCCGCTGATCGAAAAGGACGGGGAATACTTCTTCGATTTCGCCGACTTTGAGGCGAAAGCGAAACGTCCCGACGTCACGCTTTATATCATGTGTAGCCCGCACAACCCGACCGGACACGTCTGGACGGCGGAGGAGGTCCGCCGTATCGCGGAAATTTGCTATGAAAACGGGGTATTCATCGTTTCCGACGAGATTCACTCCGATCTGCTGTTCAAAGGGCAGAAGCATACCTCGATGATGACGCTGGAAGAAAAATACCGCGACAACTGCGCGGTTTGCACGTCGCCGAGCAAGACGTTCAACCTCGCGGGGATGCAGGCATCGAACATCTTTATTTCCGATGCCGCCCGTCGCGAGAAGATGATGACGAAACGCTCGTCGCTCAACGCGCTCAGCTATCAAGCGGCACGGCTCGCCTATACGGAATGCGACGGTTGGTATGAGGAAATGCTCGATTACGTCGAGCAAAACGCCGATTATCTCATCGACTTCTGTCAAAAGAGAATGCCGTTCGTCGGCGTGAAAAAGCCGGAGGGCACGTATCTCATCTGGCTCGATTTCCGCAAGCTCGGTCTTTCGCGCGAGGCGCAGGAAACGCTGATGAAGGAAAAGGCGCACGCCTTTTTCGATGAGGGCTGGATCTTCGGCGACGCAGGCGAGGGCTTTGAGCGGATCAATCTCGCTTGCCCGCGCAGAGTGCTGGCGGAGACGATGGAGCGCGTGGCGTCGGTGATCGACGAGGAACGCGCCGCAGGAAGAATCAAACTTTGAGACAAGAAAAAACCTCGCTTCGGCGAGGTTTTTTGATTATTCGGGACGTTTTTTGACGCTGTTTACGGTGAGCGTTTCACCGCAAACGGTGAAGCCGATGTCGTAGCCGCCGAACGCCATCTGATAGACGCGCGTCGGATCGTCCTGATAGGCGGGGCGCGGGTCCTCCGCGAGCAGAGTGCGCACGGGCTCGCGCAGGGAAGCGGGGAGCGCCTCTTCCGCGTCGGGCGGGAGGACGACGGTCAGCTTCGGCTCGTCGAATCCGCGGGCGAAGCCGCCGCGCGCGTCGGGATGCGCGTCGGTATAGGGCAGATAGGGCTTGATGTCCAGAATCGGCGTTCCGTCCATCAGATCC
>CALEJO010000028.1 GCA_937898155.1 uncultured Clostridia bacterium
CGCCGCGTTCTACGCCGTCCTCACGCACGCTGTATGTGGCAAATTTGTCGCCGACACGGAAGCTGCCCACCGTGCTGTGGAACGGGTCCTCCGCCTCGATGAAAAGGATTTCTTTGCAGATCACCGTGATCGGATAAGACTCCGTCACCTCGCCGCAGGAAACTTGCACCTCCTGCTCGCCCTCAAATGAAAGATCGTAACCGAAAAAGGCAACCTGATCGGTCCGCGAAACGTCATCCGACCGGCTTCCGTCTTCATAAAGAAGATAGACTGCCGGCAGAAGCGAGCCGCCATCCTTATCAAGGGTTTCTCCGGTATAATAGACCGGCATCTCACCGTCCCCTGCCATGACGATCTCCATCCCGACCGCCTGCTTCCCCCCGCAGGAGGAAAACAGGCAGACGAGCGAGATCAAAAACAGAATCAAAACAATTCTCTTTTTTTTCATATTAAGCTTCGACCGTTTCTTTTTTCTTTTTGACAAAACCGGTCACGAGCGCACCGCCGACCGCACCGACCGCCAGTCCGCCGAATCCGAATGCAATCGTTTTTCCGTCGGCAAAGACGCTGCCGCTCACCGACTTCATTTCCTCATCGGTTGCTGTTGCGAAATAAATGAATCTGTCCGCGATACCGAGGAAATCCTTTTCCTCCATCTGATAATAATACATGGTATCGCAGGAATCCTCACGGTGGAAATATTTCATCACCTGTTTTCCGATGATACCCGTTTCGGAAGAGATCATCAGACTGTCCGCCAGGATCGGGTTGCCCATACGCTGATCCTTGGTCGTGTAAAGAGCGATCCACTGACGGTCGGGACCTTCCAGAGTCCAGTTATAAATATCGGCAATGGCATATTTTTTCAGATTGCCGGACGGATCGGTTGTCGTGGTGTCAATTTCGGGATTCTTCACGCCGTAATAGAAAACGTATCCGTCCTCGTAGATTCGTTCACCGTCACCGTTCAGATGCCCGTTATAGACCGTTTCGGCGGAACAAAGCACCCGTGGGATCGGCTCATAGGGCGCATCCGCCAACGTCTTCATGACCAGATCGACGAGGAAGACGATCAGCTCGATGACCATTTCCACGAGGCAGGCGATATCTATGATAAAGAACACCATACCGATCGCTCTGGACAAGACCTGAGAAAACGCGGTTCTGAGCGGAGTTGCAGTGACCTTTTCGATAGTTTCCCCGGCTTCTGTTCCTAAAACTGAATAGAACTCTTTTCCCACACTGCTTTCCACCATCCTAGAAGTCTCTTCCAGCCACGCAAATACCGCTCTGCCCCCGGCGGTAGATGCGTTTGCAGCTTCAATGCCTGCATTTCTGACCATTTGACCTGCTATGGTGACCTTACTTCCCAAAGTCCTTGCTGTTGTATTTCCTGCAACTCTTGCAGCATTCGCCGCATCCATCGCAGCGCGTTTCGAGATCGTTGCAGCGACAAGATAAGTGGTTGAGATCATGGCAACACCTGCACTGGCTGCCGCAGCATATCCCATGATCTTCTGCACCTTCTCGGACAGAAATCCGGCTTGGAAGCTTGCGTTTTCGTTTCTGCTTTGCAGAGTGATCGCCTCGCTCGTCATGGCGATGCCATCGGCATCGTAAAGCGTCCGATCCACGCCTTCAAAGACCGAAATCTGAGTTTCATCCGCATAAGGAAGCAGATTATCCTTGTTTTCTTCATATTCTTCGTCGGTCAAATTGTCGCCGCGCAGAAAGCTCAGATTATTCACATAGCTTTCCTTGTCCGTTATGACCGTGGAAAGCAATTCTGCAAATCCGACCTTCAGCAATCCGCGCTGACCGGGTGTCAGTGCCTTCATCAGCTCTTCGAAATCGGTGAGCGAATATTCAGCACGTTCCTTCTCGTCGGCAACATTATGCGCCATTATAAGGTCATAGAGCGTTCCGGGTTTACCGTCGACAGTCAATCCGGGATATCTTGTTGCTTTGAGCACATCACTGTATAGCTGTCCCTGAATCATGTAAGCAAACTGTTCGCCCGACAGTGCTTCAATATAGTTCTCATAGTCGATCAGGGCTCTTCCTGCCGTCGTTTCGGAATACTTGGCTCTGATCTGCAAAATGACTTTTTCTTCATCCACATCGGGATTTTCGGTCATATAGGCGTCGATCTCTTCCTGCTGTCTTTCAAATTCCTTCTGAATGTCTTCGGTGAAGGGATTCTCTTCCTCGCATTTGTTATAAAACTCTATCGGATACTGCACATACATCAACGTATTGAGAAGGTCGGCGATATTGTCCGAATATTCCGAAACCGTCGGCTTTTCATAGTCGGTCTTGGCGACCTCCTCGGCTTTCTGATCCAGAATCTCAAGGAAGTTGTGTTCCACCGTATCCGAGCAAGCGATCATCAGCAGGTTTTCGATGTTCTCGATGATGTCGATATTTCCCTGCATAAACAGCGTGACAAGCACGGAATCGTCGTCATTATGGACGTCATAGTCGAGGAACAGCTCGGAGATCGTCATATCGAGATCGTCGTAATAGAAATAGCGGAGCATTTCCTCGGCATAGAGCGCACCGTCTTTGTCGTCGTTGTAGTTGGACTGGAATTCCGCGATAGCGTCCTTGAGTCCGTCAACGAGTTGCTGGGTCATCGTTTTCTGACTTTCGAGCAGCTGCGCATACTCGCCGTAGCTGTAGCCGCCATACATATTCATCGCCTTGATATCCACGATCGCATCCTTCGGATCGGTCGTGGTTTTATAAGCGAGATACGTTTTTCCCTTGGGGCTTTCATAAAGCGGCGTGCTGAGCACTTGATAATCGTCGCCCAATTTGCTCTTGGCTTGTTTTTCATCGGTTGCCGAAACAATCAGCAATTCGCTGATATATTTCGGGGTTGATGCCGCCGCCAATGTCGTCATCGGCGTCTGTGCCACCATAAGTAGCGCCATCACCAGTGCCACGACAAGGGTAATGATGCTTTTCTTTTTCATTTTCTGTTTCTCCTTTGATCATATAATTTAATTTGTTTTTTTCTTTTTCTTGGAATAGATCGCAGTTGCCGCCAGCGCCGCCGCCATGATGCCGCCTATGGCGATCACCGTCCAAACGGTCGCACCGTCGGCAAAAATCGAAGCGGATTGGCGATTCGGGGCTTTGCTCAGTGCCTCATCGAGCGCCCTGTAATACGCTTCGAGCTTCTCATCGAAGTTTTCGCCGATCGCGTTGGTATAGACCAGCTTCATTCCGCAGGTATATCCGTTGAACGCCTTTGCTTCAAAGATCGGCGTTCCTGAAGTGACCGGCACCAACATTTTTGAATTGCCGCTATATCCCGCACCCGCCCAGTATGTCTGATCGCCGACGTTCGGGACCAGTCCGAAATTCGTCACCGCAAAATCCTTTGCGTTCAAGCCGTCGCTTGCACCGACCGTTGCGATGATGTAGGTGCGCCACGATTCGGAGCCAAGCGGCGTATGGATCGCTTCGCTGAATTTGCTCCATACGATCGTCGTCAGGTCGATCTTCCGCCAGTCCACGTTCGCCCAGTCGGTGGTTTTGTCGTTATAGAGGTCGATCCATGACAGCTTTTCCTTGACGTAGATCGTCTCTCCGCCGGTCTCACGGGTAATATAGATGTAAATATCCTCGCTTTCGAGTATGCCGGTATGCAGAGGCTCGTCATTGACACGGTCATAGGTGATATCGTTGTAAACAAAACTCGGTCCGAGGTCGTCGGGCGATATCTTGATATCCTTGATCGCTTCCTTCGAGCTTCCGCTCCGTGTGACGCCGATGACCGCCGCTTCACTTCTTCCGCGACTGCCGATCGTTCCTTCAAAAATATCATAGTTTACGGCAAAAGGGGCGCCGTCCGCACCGAGGCGGATCACCGCTTTCTTTATCGATCCGTCAAAGGAGTCGGAGCGGATGAACGTGATATCGGTGATATATTTGTAGTTGTCGTCGGTTTCCTTGGTATTGTATCGTCTTGCGCAGAAATAGTGTTCCAATGAGTTGCCGTATCCGGACAGGCAGAACGGTTCCGACGTTTCTCCCGCACGGAGATAGTATTCCGCAACACCGTCGGGGTTTTCGTTCCAAAGTGCGGTAGCAGATTCCACGCCGTCACTCCGTAGCTGCTGGATCAGCAGACGGTTGATTTTGACGCCGTTCTGCGTCGTATAGAATACATAGCCGGCTTTTTCTTTCTGCTTTTGCGCTTTTTCCTGCTCGCTCAGAGGTCTGCCGAAGATGTCTTTTTCGTCATATTCGCTTTTTGCCGTCAGAACGGCAAGATTTCCTTTTACGTAATTCGTATAGTTATAGTCGCTCAGTTGCATCTTGATGACCGACGGGAGAACATTTCCCTCCGTCTGCTCAAGCACCCGGATATCCCCAAGCGCATTCGATTCCGCATCGGTATAGGAGATCGAAACGAGGAAACAGCCGCCCGGATAATCCACGGGGTCGGATTCGTAGATCGGGGATTCCACGAGCAGATCCGGAAATTCGTCCGACACCAATCGGATCGGCGATTCCAGCCCTATGATCTCGGTTCCCATCTGCATTGCCAGCATTCTGGCGATATCGTATGAGCCGTGTTCCTCCTGCGAGGATACGAGCTGTGCCGTTGCCACGTAATTGCCCCGGACACGGTTCGGGATCGTCTCGTTGCGGACAAACAGGTTCATCACAAGGGCATTCCTCGGCGTGCTGTCGTAGCATTTACCGAGCCCTATGTTGAAGCAGGAGGTCAGGTCGCCCGATGCGCTGTATGTATCGTAGTAATACCGATCGAGCGGATGGACCGTCTTCCAACCGGTTCCGAGAGGGCCGACTACCGGTTTGCCATTATTTATATTCCAATAATTATACATATTGAAGCCGTCAAGACGGTATAATCCTTCAGTGCTTCCCTGCGCAGTCGGGATCACGCCGCTGTTGATCGAAAACACGACGTCGTCGATCGTCAACGGTCTCACGCCGGACTGATACCCCGCCATATAAAGTCCTCTCGCACAGATCACATCGTCTTTATCCCAGCCGTTGCAGTCGCCCTCGCCGGTGATCGGGGTGAAATAAGCGTGGGAACGGCGCATCAGCCGCTGAGAGCCCTTTCCGACATAGTAATTGCCATCGCCCTGCGTATAGACGTTGCACGCCTCAAAGCCGACACCCGCCGAGATCAAATTGTCCGCCAGATATCCGTATCCGGGCTCTCCCGTGAATACCCCAAGATCAGTGATCGCCCTGAAAGGATTGTATGTCTCTGCGTAGGCAAGATAGGTGACGTCCTCATCGTTGTTGAGCAGTCCCGCGGTCAGATCGTAATTCACGATGTGATATCCGAGCGATTCGGCATATTTTTCCACGTTATATTCCGAAGTGTCGTCGGAATCCAGCCAGTCCTCCGAACCGGAGAAGAACGCCAGACCTGCGAGATATTTTTTCGCCGGGTTGCCTTCCGCGTCCGTGCTTTTGAACGGTTTTTCGGTTTTATAATATAAGAAACAGTGCTCCGAAAACGTATCGTAGTCCTCGTTGTCCCATGAGTTGAAGTCGTAGACACCGCCCGACATCATAGTGACTGCCTCTGCATCATCGGGGATTCCCGAGATGCTGTTGGCGGTTCCAAATGTCCCCGCGAGGATCGGCGGTGCGGATTCGTCTCCGATTCCGATGCGATACGCCATGAACAGCGAATACGAGAACGGCGTTTCGGTGCGGGAGGTCACAGCCGCCTCACAGGTTTTTAGCGGACAGGTCAGCATACTGCCGGTGAAGGCGTTTATATAGCTTGTTCCGGCGTAATTGATCTCATTGGCGGTCGTGCCATAGACCACCCGGATATCCTTGACCGCCTCCGTCGCGTTATTCGTCGTGCTGTATCCGATATAAGTATAAAAATCTTCGTTTGACGGGGTTAGATTCTTATCGAAGAGATAATAGCCGCTCATCATCTGAATATAGGATCTTGCCGCCTCTTGTGTCTTGGCGATGGCGACGGTAATCTCCTTGATATACGCACCCTCCGGCTTATCGGTGCTTTCCCCATTCAACGAGGCCTCGGTATAGAACCAGACGTAGATTCCATCCACTTCGTCCTCATAGCAGTTAGTGTTCATGTTGAACATATCAATGTGACCGAATTTTGCCAGCGGGACGCTCAAATCTTCCTTTTTCGTTTCGCCAAACTTGATGCCGAAAACGGGACGCCCCTCGCTGACCACGATCGGAGAACCGACATTGGGATCGGTGGTATAGTAGAGCGCGTTCCAGTGGTATGCGACGTTGCAGTTCACGTCACTGGGATTCCCGTTCTGATCCCGCACCACATCGTAGCGAACGATATTCGTTATATTGTTGTTTTTGTCGGTCTCGCAATCAAGCATGACCGTCGGGATAGCCGTGTATTCCGGCGGCTTATAGCTGTATTGCTCAATCATCCACAGAATATAGAATATCATCATAACGAAGATCGCAACGACCATCACCGCAAGGAACACGGTCCCGATGAGGCATGTCACCACCGCGACAGTTCCATAGAATAACGAGCCGATTGCCGCAATCTCCAAAATATGGCCAAGAAAGAAGAAGAATGACAATCCTGTGACAAATTTTGCAACTCCGAGGAACACGATCACGCCGATCAGCGCGGCAGAAGCGCCGACAGCGAACCAGATCATCCTCGCAAAATATCTGTCCTCGTCGGTCTCGGCATTTGAGGTCGCCTTGCGGAAATTCTTGCTCTCGATCGCCCGTCTGACGTCGTCGCTTGTCATAGCGAGCGATTCGCTTTCCAGCAGGTCTTTGTTGGTGCCGAACCATACCGAAAACCGCTCGGCATCCATTCCTTCCAGCAGCTCGGCTTTCCGCATCGGGAGCTGTGCCGCAAGAGACGCGGCAGAGTGATCGGTCATTGCCAGATTGATGTAAATCGTCACCAGATCGGATGTTTTTAACGCGTATTTCTGTCCGGGCGTCAGCGCCGTGATGATGAAATAGGTTAGCGCCTGTGCGATCCAGTTTTCTTTTTCGTCTTTGCTGTTGTTCAGCCGATAGATTTCATATAAATACTCGGCCAGCGTCGTCATGCTTCCGCAGTGACTGCTGTTTAGTTGATATTTTTTCAGTATTTCATAAGTGCCGAGATAGGTTCCATCGCAAGACTTCTCGAGTTCCTTGTCGCCGGCAACGGTATCCAAAAGTGCTTGCTCTGCCTCTTCCTCACTCGTGTCGGTCAGACGGCTGAGATCGACGCCGTTTTCTTCGATACTCTTCTTTTCCGCCTCGTATTGTTCAAAATACCGATTGTTCACACTAAGGAAGCGGCTGATATCATCGCTGTAATTCGCGACTTCGGTATAATGCTCGTTTTTCGCGTCGGCAACGTAAGGGTCAAAGGTGCAGTGGTCGATGGAATTGATGACGTTTCTCACCCAGTCAACATCGTAATCATAATCGAGGATCAACTCCTCCGGGAGACGATGCTCGACATCGGCGGCGCAAATCTCGACCACGTCGGTGAAATGGCATCCGTTGCACACCTTCGGAAGCAGCGAAACGAATGCAAGGAGAGAAGAATCATTCATAGAAGAGAGAATCTCATATAGATTCTCCGTTTCGCCGCCGGTATATTCGATCTTCTGCGTATCGGCACTGAAATGATAGTTGACCTCGCAGGTCTTCAAATATGCGATCGCCTTTTCGCTGAAACCACCGTCCTCCGAGGAAGCGTTCAGCGCGTTTTTCAGCAGATAAACCTGATCGTAATACTGTTCGGTGAGAGTTTGTATTTCTTTTTCCGCGGTATTTCCGTTCGGATATTGTTTTGCATATTTCTGAACCGTCGCTTCGAGCCACAGTGTTTCATCCGAAAACGACTCGACGCCGACGACTCCGGTATGAGAAGTCACGCCGACACCGTCGATCACGGTTTCACGCAGATTGCCGTCGGTGCAAGCAATGGCAAGCTGGGCATTGATGATATTGATCACAGCGGTGTTGAGAATGAGGAGCAGTTCCTCATAATCCTCGTCCTTGCGGTGTTCAAAGTCGGTCAGATAATCCCCGAGCGCGGGACCGTCCTTGGCATCCGAGGTCGCGGGAACGCAGAACACATTCAGAAATTCTTTCGCTAAGAGCGCGTTCCGCTTCCCTGCCTTACAGTTCTGATCCAACTCCATGCAGGATGCCTTAAACTCGGCGGCAGTTCCCTTCAGCCCGGGCATCATACTTTCCGCATAGGCACGGTAATCGAAATTCTTATAACCGCCGTCCTGATCCATAGCACGCAGATCAGTCAGCGCACGGCTCCGATCCGTCGTATATTTGTAGCCGAGGCAGCAATAGCCATCCGGCATGCCGTAGTAGTGTCCCGCGCCCTCGTTGAGGTTTCCGGTTGCCACGACAAAGCCGGCGTCCGTCAGCGATTTTTCCGCCTCCGCTTTTGTTTCCCCGACCCCGAGACGCACTTCGCTGACATAGAGTTTAATCTGCCCCCCGTTGTTATAGGGAAGTGCCGAATCGGGATTGATCGCCACCGCAAGGACCTGGGCGGTATTCAGAAACGCCGTCAGAAGGGCCAGCAATACGCAGATCAGCACGATGCATATTGTTTTCGGTCTTACTTTTTTAACTCCGCTCATGATCAGTTTTCTCCGATTTCACAATTTTTTTATTCAGTAAGTGGACTGACAGCATAACAGCGACCGTAAACAACGGGAGAATGATCCCGCCAAAGCGATATGCCGACTGTATCAAAAGATTATAGCAGGCGTGATAAACGACAGCAAAGATCAGAAGCGCATAGGTCCCGACGACCGAGAATTTGCGCCGAATGTAAAACAGCGTCAAACCGAAGCCGACCATCAATGTGCAGATACCGTGCATCATGCCCGCGCCAAGCCCGCGGATAAACGCCCAACCGATCGTCGCCGCACCGATGTCGGAAGCTAAAATGTAGGAATTTTCGAGAATCGCAAATCCGATCCCGACCATGATGGAGGAGCTGACGATATCTCTCTTTTTCGGCCGGAAGAGGAAGACGTATTGCACAATCGGTATCATTTTCAGCAGTTCCTCGACCAAAGGCGTCACAAGATAGGTCATATCAAATTCCGACATTCCCGAAATATTGCGGATATATCCGTTGATATACGCCGCAAAAAGACACGAAGTAAGTCCGAGCCCGAGAAAGATCACGGTCGTTCGTGTATGATCCCGCATAAAAATCAGGCCGAGCGAAGTCGGAACCAGAATGCAGATATAGAGAATAATGATCAGTTGATCCATTTCTTCACCCCCCGAACGGCTGATACTGCCGTCATTGCCGCAGCGGCGGCAAGTATGTACTTGCCGACGATCGTCGGGACCGTCAGGCCGCAAGCCGTAAAAACAATCACCGCGTCCTGCATAATAATATAAAACAACGAAAAACCATTGGCGGCTTTTGCCCCTTTGACAAAGTCCGTCCCATCGTCTTTCATCAGAATGATTTTCAAATTAAAATAGGAACACGGAAGCACGGAGATCGTACCGATAGAACGGATAAGCAGGCTCGGCAGATCATAGGAGCGCGCCAGAACGGTAAAAGCCACCGTGAAAGCAAGTTGAACCGCCGGAGCGATCATCGAAACGATGCGTGCCGTGCGATACTCCGCTCTGCCGCCGTCCACGATCGAATCGAACTGACCGAAATTGACGGCAAACATAAACGCATAGAAGCCGACGGCACCAAGCGCGCCGATATTGATCGGAACAAAATCCTTCGTGGTACATAACTGCACCATACTGTTAAAAATGAATTCAAGCAAACCGCAGATCACGGCAAAAAGCACACCCTGAAAATAGAGCGGCGTCTTCGGTCGGATCAGTCGGAATGTTGACCAGACAACCACCGCCATCAGAAAAACGGTAGGTATAGAATTCAAAATCCAATAATAATTGTTCAAATGAGTGCCTCCTGCTTTTTCAACTCCATTGATCCCCGCTCCATTTGTTTATACGATAAAGCGCAGAGAAAGGATACAAGTTTTTGAAAAAATA
>CALEJO010000029.1 GCA_937898155.1 uncultured Clostridia bacterium
CGCGAAAGGTGAGTGCGCTACTGGCGCGGAGCGCCCCGCTTTTCTTTTCGCAAAGAAAAGCGAAAAATCTATCCGAAGATGTGCCGCCAGAACGATGTGGTTTCCTCCTGCTTCGGCGGAGAAGTCGGCTCGACCTCCGGCGGCGAAATCGCCTTGGTTTCTTCCGTTTGTGCGGACTCGATCGTCTCTTCGGGGGCGGTCGTTTCCTCCGGCTCGGGGGGAAGTGCGTGTTCCGCGCAGTATCGGTTTGCGGCGCGGGAAACGCCAGACGTGCCGACAAAAGTGCCGTCCTGCTCATAATACTCTTCGAAAAATGCGCGGTTTTCTTCCATCGTCGGCTCGATGCCGAACGGCAGATACCGATAGACGTATTGCGCGTCCGTCACCGTCACGCGATAGGGAAACGCGGGATCACCGACACGGAGCAGAGCGGCCGTTCCGCACGATTCTTCGGGACATTTTTCGCAGGCGACCGCGTGATGCTCGTGATCGTAATCGACGAGAATGTGCGTTTGGCAATGCTCCGTCGGCTCCGTCCCTTTTTTGAAATAGCCGACGGCGATTCGGCCGCCGCGCAGGTCCTGCGAACAAACGGAGCAGAGGAGCTTGCCCGAATCCTGACAGTATAGACAGGAAACCACATTTTCGCTCTGCAAAAACGACGCGGTTTTGTCGAGCGCCAGCCGGTCGGACGCACGGGCGCCGTAAATGCCGCCGACGAGCGCGTCAAAGACCGTCACGGCGGGATTGCCGGTGTATTTTCCCATGTCGCGCGCGTCCTTGTAGCCCGACCAGACACCGCAGAGAAGTTCCGGGGTATAGCCGATGAACCAGCGATCCGTGTCGGCGTTGGAGGTGCCGGTTTTGCCCGCCACCTTGACCGTCTTTTTGAGCGCCATCGCCGACGCAGTGCCGCGCGAAACGACGCCGGACAGCATCCGCGTCATAAGGTCGGCAGTCTCCTCGGAAAAGACACGATGCGGCGCGTCTTCGTGCGAAAGAAGAAGCTCGCCGTTTTTGTCGTAAACCGCGGTATAACTGATCGGGGCGCGATACACGCCGCCGTTTGCGAGCGCGGTATAAGCGCCGGTGATTTCACGCACGGAAACGCCGCGCGTGACGGCGCCGAGCGCCAGCGGCGCAAGGGCGAGATCGGAGAACGTTTTTCCGTTTTCCGCGGTCTGCGATTCGACGAGCGTCGTGATGCCGAGTGTGGTCGCCGTATCGAATGATTTCCGCACGCCGAGCGCCTGCAAAATCCGCACGGCGACGGTATTCGTCGATTTTTCGAGCGCCGTCGCGACCGTCGTCAGCCCCGCGTAAACGCGCGGATTGTTTTTCGGCCACGGCGTCCACGTGTCCTTTTCCTGCGTGAACGTGATCGGCACGTCATCGTAGACCGTCGCCCATGTGATCAGCCCCGCATCGAGCGCGGGCGCGAAGACGGTGATCGGCTTGATGACGGAGCCGGGGGAGCGGAGCATCTGCGTCGCCAGATGAAAGCCGCGATCCCGCGTCTTTTCGCCGACGCCGCCCGCCGCGGCGAGCAGATATCCCGTTTTCGGATCGATGAGCACCGTAGCGCTGTCGGCGCGCTCGCCCGCTTGATTTTTCGGAAAATTCGACGCGTCGGCGTAAAAGGCGCTCACATAGTCCTGCATCGACTTATCCATCGTCGTCACGATCGTCAGACCGCCGCTGTAAAGCAGGCGCGAGGCGGCGGTGCGGGAAAGCCCGCGTGCCTCCATGAGATCGCAGATGACGTCCTCGATCACAATTTCGGTGAACCAGGAATGGCGAGATCCCGTCTCGCTTTTTTGCGTGAGATGGAGCGCGGTCTCCGTGCCGGACGCCGCATCGTATTCCTCGACGGAGATCATATCCAGTTCGAGCATCCGATAGAGGATCACGTTGCGCCGTTCGCGGCTGTGGTCGGAGTTCGTCACGGGATCGTATCGCGTCGGATACTGGATGATCGCAGCGAGCGTTGCGCCCTCGTCGAGCGTCAGCTCGGACGCTTTTTTGCCGAAATAATATTCCGACGCGGTTTCGAGCCCGTAGCATCCGTGCGACAGATAGACGGTATTGAGATACGCTTCGAGGATTTTTTCTTTGGAAACGTGCTTTTCCAGTTCGAGCGAGCGCATGATCTCGGTCAGTTTGCGCTTGACCGCCACGGCGCTGTCGCCGGTCAGATTTTTGATGAGCTGTTGCGTGATCGTGGAGCCGCCGTAATCGCGTCCGGGCAGAAGGAAGGAAAGAACGGCGCCCGCCGTCCGTTTCACATCGACGCCGCCGTGGTCATAAAAGCGGTGGTCCTCAATGGCGATAAAGGCGTTCTGCACGTGCGTCGGCACGTCGGAAAGCGGGATCCAGATGCGATTTTCCGTGCCGTGAAGCCGCTCCTCGGCGAGTTCCGCGAGAGAGCCGTCTGCATCCGTATAATATAATTTGGTGGTGCGCCCCTGTTCCGCGACGAGATCGTCAAGGTCGAGCGAGGCGTCGATGCCGTTTTTTGCGTATAAGACGACCGCGCCGCCGATGAAAAGGGACGTGAACAGTCCCGTCAGAAGCAGGATCGTCAAAACCGCGCGCAAGCGGGCGCGCCGGACAATTTTCATTCGATATCATCTCCGATGGTAAAAAACAGATTTTCTACCGTATAGTATGGATTTTTGTGTCAATACTATGTGAAGGAAATGACTTGGCAAGAGGTGAAGAATATGGAAGTTTCCTCAAAAATCCGCGCGGGACTCGTCGGGCTGTCCTCGGTTTGCGCGATCGTGCTTTCGGTCGTGGCGCTGGCGTTCAGTCTCTCCGCGCGCGCAAACGCACAGAGCTACGTTTCCGATGATCCGCCGAACGACGCGGTCGCCGTCAACGGCACACCGGAAGAAACGTCGGCGGAGACCGCGTCACATCAGATCTATGTGATGACGATTCGTGACGGCGCGATCGTCGTTCTGGACGGGGAGGGCGCGATCACGCGAACGGTCGGCGAACACGCGATCTTTCTGCCTGCGGACGATTATCGGCTTTTGTCCGACGGCATCGAAATCTATTCCGAGGAGGAATTGTCCGCCCTCGTCGAAGCTTTCGGCAACTGAAACGCGTTTTCGGCACAAGCGGCACGGGGATTCCCGTGCCGTTTGTCGTTTTGTTTTGATGAAAAAAACGAGGCAAAACGGAACGCCGTTTTGCCTCGGGAAAACAGGATGCATTTGAAAGCGCTCGATCAAAACGCACGCGTATCGAGCGCGCGCATCGAATTGACGATGCAGAGGAGCGAAACGCCGACGTCGGCGAAGACCGCCGCCCACATATCGGCGATGCCGATCGCGCCGAGCAGAAGCACGAGCGCCTTGACGGCGAGGGCGAAGACGATATTCGCGCGGACGATGCGAAGCGTCCGTTTCGCGAGGAGGATCGCGGTCGCGATTTTGGTCGGCTTGTCATCCATCAGCACGACGTCCGCCGCCTCGATCGCCGCGTCGGAGCCGAGCGCTCCCATCGCGATGCCGACGTCGGCGCGCATCAGAACGGGTGCGTCGTTGATGCCGTCGCCGACGAACGCGAGCGTGCACATGTGGGGCGCGGCAAGGAGAGATTCGACTTTTTTCACTTTGTCCGCGGGAAGAAGATTCGCGTGAACTTCGCGGATGCCGACCTCGTCGGCGACCATCTGCGCGACCGACTCGCCGTCGCCGGTGAGCATCACGGTATTTTGCACGCCCGCTTCTTCGAGGCGGTGAACGGCGGCTTTCGCGTCGGGCTTCGGCTCGTCACGGATGAGCAGGGCGCCGCGATAGGCTCCGTCGATCGCGACGAATATCTGCGTGCCGCTTTCGGTGAGCGCCGGCGGAACAAGTCCCTCGGACGCCATTAGATCGCGATTGCCGACGGCGACGCGCCTCCCGTCGATGCACGCCAGCACGCCTTTGCCGGTGACCTCGCGACAGTCCGTGACGCGATGTTGGTCAATGTCTTTGCCGTAGCGTTCCCGGACGGAGCGCGCGATCGGATGCGTGGAATACGCTTCCGCCAGCGCCACAACTTCGAGGAGCGCATCGTCGTCAATGCCTTCGGGGCGGATATCGCGAACGCGAAACGTGCCCTCGGTCAGCGTGCCCGTTTTATCGAAAACGACCGTTTTACAACGCGCAAGCGCTTCGAGATCAGTGCCGCCCTTGATGAGGATGCCGAGCCGCGACGCGCCGCCGATGCCGCCGAAAAAGCCAAGCGGCACGGAAATGACGAGCGCGCAGGGGCAGGAAATAACGAGAAACGTGAGTGCGCGATAGGTCCACACACTCCATTCCCCCGTGATGGACGAGGGAATCAGCAGAAGCAGCGCCGCCGCGAGGACGACGGCGGGCGTATAGCGTTTTGCAAAGCGCGTGACAAAGGATTCGGTCGTCGCTTTTTTTGCGCTCGATTCTTCGACGAGTGCGAGAATTTTGGAGACGGTCGATTCCGCAAAGGGCTTCGTCACGCGGACGCGGAGCGTGCCGGTGAGATTGATGCAACCGCTCGGGATCGCGTCGCCCGCACGGACATCGCGGGGGAGGGATTCGCCCGTCAGCGCCGCCGTGTCGAGCGCGCTTTCGCCGTCGAGAATCACGCCGTCGAGCGGCACTTTTTCGCCCGCGCGGATCAGAATGATTTCATCGGGGCGCACTTCCTCCGGCGCACAGGAAAGCCACGCGCCGTCGCGCTCGACGGTCGCCACGTCGGGACGGATCGCCATCAGCGCGGCGATGGAGCGGCGGGCGCGTCCGACGGCGAGCGACTGACAGAATTCACCAATCTGATAAAAGAGCATGACGGCGCACGCCTCGCGCGCTTCGCCGAGCGCGAACGCACCGAGCGACGCGATGCTCATCAAAAAGTTTTCATCGAAAACTTCACCGCGCACGAGATTGCGTGCGGCTTTCCACAGAACGTCATAGCCCGCCGTGAGAAAGGGAAGCGCGCAGAGCGCAAGCCACCATCTCTCGATCGGTATGCCGACGTGTGGCAAGGCGATCAAAAGCGCGAGCATCACGCCGGAGACGCCGATGCGAAGCAGGCGCGTTTTTTGTTTTTTATTCATGGAAATGCCCCCTTTCTCACAGTTCCGTGATTTCCGCGCCCTCACGCTTGTGCGCGAGCTTTTTCACTTGCTTCATCACGTCATCAAAGCGATCGTCCGGCGCTTCGACGGTGAGCTTTTCCGTCAGAAAGGAAATATCGGCTACTGTCACACCGTCTATTTTTCGGATGGCGTCGGCGAGCTTGCCGGCACACACCGCGCAGTCGATCCCTTCGATCCGATAGACCTTCTTCATCCAATTTCTCCTTTTGTATAAAACACATTATTAAACCGTATAAAATGTATTATCAAACCGCATAAAATTACTTATCCAACTGCATAACATTGAAAAAATCCTTACTCTGACAGATGATCTGTCCCGAGGCGCAAAATGGCGTGAACGTGATCGTCGTCGAGAGAATAGAAGACGACCTTTCCGTCGCGGCGTGCTTTGACGAGCTTGGCGGACTTCAAAACGCGGAGCTGATGGGAGATCGCGGTCTGCGTCATGCCGAGAATTCCGGCGAGATCGCAGACACAAAGCTCGTGCTCGTGCAGGGCATAGAGAATGCGGATCCGCGTGGAATCGCCGAATACCTTATATAGCTCGGCGAGGTCGTAGAGCATTTCTTCGGCGGGCATTTTGGAGAGAACTTCCCGCACGGCGCCGTCGTGCACACAAAGAAATTCACAGCGTTCGATTTCGGATTCGGACATGATATATCATCCTTTCATATGAATCATTGTTCATATGTTATCATAAAATGTGCCGCTTGTCAAGAGGGCGTGGCGAGAAAACGAGGCAAAAGCGGCGGGAAAGAATGGATGCGGGAAGACTCGGTGCGGATGCGGAGGAACGTGGGATGCGGAAACGTGTGCTTTTTGATGCATGCCAAAACAAATCAACGATCGCTTGAATTTGAAACAACGAATTGATCATTGATTTCCCCTGTTTGGTATGCTATCCTAAAATCACACCGGTGATTTCTTTTTTTGGAGGATAAGATATGCAAATCAAATTGGGAGAAAAAATCAAAGAGCTTCGCAAACGCGACGGGCGGAAGCAGGAGGACCTCGCGGACGCGCTCGGCGTGACGAGTCAGGCGATTTCCCGCTGGGAAGCAAGCGGCGGTTATCCCGACATGGAAATGATTCCGGCGATCGCAAATTATTTCGGCATTACGATTGACGAGCTGTTCGGGTATGAAAGCGATCGAACGAGAAAAGTGGATCGGTATTATCAGCAAATCATAGAGATGAACCATAAAAACAACGGGGTGGATACCTGCATGGACGAATGTGTCGCTTATGCAAGAGAA
>CALEJO010000030.1 GCA_937898155.1 uncultured Clostridia bacterium
GAAAATGAAAAACCACCCGCTATGCGGGTGGATTTTCATTCAAATTTTATTGCTCGGAATCGTTTTTCTCGCTTTTCTTTTTCGCCTTTTTCTTTTCGATGACGAAGATGAGAACGAGGATCACGCCGGCGAGCAGGAGGAACGGCCATATCCACGCGAGCACGAGCAGAATGAACTGCACGACACTTCCGAATACGTCGATCGCGCCGGAAAGCGCGTCACCGATCTTGTTCCAGAACGTCGGCTCTTCGGATGGCTGATATTCCTTAACCTCGCTGACGTTGAGATAGACGTAGGAATAATCGACGGATTTATCCATCAGCTGAATCTGATAATAGAGGGAAGTGATCCGCGCGCGCACGTTGGTGAGCGTGTCCTCGATTTTCAGCATATAGTCGAGCGTGTCTGCCTTCTCCATGAGTTCGAGCAGGCGCGCTTCTTCTTTTTCGAGACTTTCGAGTTGCGATTTCACGTCGTAATACGAATCTGTGATATCGTCGGTCGAAAGAGAAGAGCTGAGCACGTTTCCGGTCTCACCGACCGTAGCAAGGAACGCTTCGGCTTTCTCCGCGGGCACGCGGACGGTGAAGTTGGCGTGGCGACTGCTGTTGATATTGCCGCTTTCCGTGGAATCGGAGATATAACCGCCGAACTCCGCGACCTTTTGCTTGATCGTCGTGAGCGTTTCGTCATATTGCAGGGATTCTATCGAAACGCGGAACGTTTTGACGATCTTGCGGGAAATCTCGGTTTCCGTGTTTGCGGGTGCCTCGGCGATGGGCTCCGAGTTCTTCTTTTTTTCTGCCTCTAACGCGATAGCTTCATCGGCGGCGGAATAAAAGCCGTCCCGCCCGGCAACGTTCTTATTGACGGGAAGAACCTCCGCGGGAGTGGACGCGCCGCACGAGCAGAGAAGCGCCGCGACGGTCAGAAGGGAAAGGATCAACGCGATGATTTTTTTCATAAAATCCTCCTCAAAGAATGGAATGGAAATTTCTTTTATTCATTAGTCGAGTCAAGTGTCCGATTCTCTCACCAAATGTCGTTTTTTATTTTTGATAACTTGCGATGGATTCTTCGACGGACGCGAGTTTTTCGAGATACGCCGCCTTTTTCGCGCGCTCTCCGTCCACGACGGCGGCGGGCGCCTTGGCGACGAAGCCCTCGTTCGAGAGCTTTTTGTCGATGCGCTCGACTTCGCCGAGGAGCTTCGCTTTTTCGTCGGACAGACGCGCGATCTCCTTTTCGACGTCGATAATCTCTGCGAGCGGAATATAGACCATCGCTTTGTCGGAGACGATCTGCACGCATCCGTCACCCGCGAAGGACTCGGGATAGTCCACCTCGGAAGCGCCGGCGAGCTTTTCAAAGAACGCGGAGACGGCGGGGCAGAACGTCGTGTGATCGGGGGAGACGATGATGACCTTGGCTTTCTTCGACGGTGGAACGTTCATATCGGCGCGGCGGTTGCGGATCGCGCGGATCGCCGTGATGAGAAGCTCCATCGACGCTTCCTCCCGCGGGAACGAAAGCGCGGGATCGAATGTCGGATACGACGAGATCATGACGCTGTCTCCGTCGTGCGGCATCGCCTGCCAGATCGTTTCCGTGATGAACGGCATGAACGGATGGAGCAGAGCCATCGAGCCGCGAAGCACGTAGGCCAGCACGCGGCAGGCGTTTTCGTGGTCGGGCGTGTCTTTTTCAAAGAGACGCGGCTTGATGACCTCGATATACCAGTCGCAGAGAACGCTCCAAATGAAGTCGTAAAGCTTCGCGAGCGCGACGCCGAGCTCGTATTTGTCGAGGTTGTCGGCGACGTCTGCGGCGAGCGTATTGAACTTGGAAAGGATCCACTTGTCTTCGAGGTGGAGCGCTTCGACGGGCGGCAATGCCGTATCGTCGAGGTCCTCCGGCAGATTCATCAGCGCGAAGCGGGACGCGTTCCAGATCTTATTCGTGAAGTTGCGCGCCGCCTCGATCTTTTCGGGCGAGAAGCGCATATCGTTCCCGGGCGAGTTGCCCGTGAGAAGCGCGTAGCGGAGCGCGTCGGCGCCGCAGGTGTCGATGACCTCCATCGGGTCGATGCCGTTGCCGAGGGACTTGGACATTTTGCGTCCCTGGGCGTCGCGCACAAGACCGTGGATGAAAACGTGCGAGAACGGCTTTTCTTTCATATTTTCCATGCCCATCGTGATCATACGGGCGACCCAGAACGGGATGATGTCATAGCCCGTGACCAGAACGGAGGTCGGGTAGAAGAAGTCGAGGTCCTCGGTCTTTTCGGGCCAGCCGAGCGTGGAGAACGGCCAGAGACCGGACGAGAACCACGTGTCAAGCACGTCTTCGTCCTGATGCATATGAGCGGAGCCGCACTTCGGGCAAACGGTGACGTCGGCTTCGGAAACGGTGATCTCTCCGCAATCGTCGCAGTAATACGCGGGAATCCGATGTCCCCACCAAAGCTGACGGGAGATGCACCAGTCGCGGATGCCGTTCATCCAGTTCAGATAGATTTTGGAGAAACGGTCGGGAATATACGAGATATCGCCGGATTCGACGGCGGCGATCGCCGCTTCTGCCAACGGTTTCATTTTCACATACCATTGACGGGATGCGAGCGGTTCGAGCGCCGTGCCGCAACGGTAGCAATGCCCGACGTTATGGACGCATTTTTCGATCTTGACGAGATAGCCGCCCGCTTCGAGATCGGCGACGATCGCCTTGCGCGCCTCGTAGCGATCCATGCCGTCGTAAGGGTAACCGCCGCAGATTTTGGCGTGCTCGTCGATGACGGTGATCATTTCGAGGTCGTGGCGCTTGCCGACTTCAAAGTCGTTCGGGTCGTGGCAAGGCGTGATCTTCACACAGCCCGTGCCGAAATCTTTTTCGACGTATTCATCCGCGACGACGGGGATCTCGCGCCCGACAAGCGGCAGG
>CALEJO010000031.1 GCA_937898155.1 uncultured Clostridia bacterium
CATAACGACGAGATGGATTTTGCTGCTTCGAAAATTGTTCTTTCAATCCTTGATTCTCAGATGGAACTTTTTGCTGCAAATATTTATGATTTTTTGAAGACTTTCGGTAAAATCTTCAGGATTTTCCTCAGGAAGTCCTGTGATTAGATCTGCATTGATATTTTCAATCCCGACTGCATCGTGATCGGCAGTATTTTCGAGCGAGCCGAAGCCCTGCTCCGCCCCGCGATGGAAAAAGCACTGCATCGGGAAGCCCTCGCGCTCCCCGCAAAAACTTGTCAGATCGTCCCCGCCAAGCTCGGCGACAGCATCGGCGATTACGCCGCGCTTGCCGTTGCCGACGGCATCGGCGACGACGGAAAGGATACCGTATGACCGCACAACTGCAAACTCTGCTCACCCGCTATCCGCAACTGCTTTCCTGCCGCGCGGACATCGAGAAAGCCGAAGCGATGATGCTCGAAACCTACCGTCGCGGCGGAAAAATCCTGCTTTGCGGCAACGGCGGCTCCGCCGCGGACTGCAACCACATCGCGGGCGAACTGCTCAAAGGATTTCTCGAAAAACGTCCGATGACCGACACGCAAGCAAGTGCGTTCCGCGCCGCGCTCGGTGACCGCGCCGACGCGCATATCGTGTCCTTACAGCGCGGCATCCCCGTCATTTCCCTGCCGTCGCAAAGCGCGGTGCTGACCGCGTTTGCCAATGACGTCGATGCCGAAATGATGTTTGCCCAACTCGTTTTTGCTTACGCCGCGTCGAACGATCTTCTGATCGCGATCTCGACGTCCGGCAACTCGAAAAACGTCGTCCGTGCCGCGGAAGCCGCCAAGGCGCTCGGCATTCGCTCGCTCGCGCTGACCGGTGCCGAGGAGAGCAAACTCTCCGCGCTTTGCGACTGCACCGTGCGCGTGCCCGAAACCGAGACCTACAAGGTGCAGGAGATGCACCTGCCGATTTATCATGAATTATGCGCCGCCATGGAAGCGGCACTCTTTGGGGAGGAATAACCGATGAAAATCAAACTCATTCAACCGTCCTATCCGCAGCCGGGCGAGGAGCAAGCCACGTTTGAAAAGATCATGGCGACGCTGAACGCGATCACGGAAGCCGACCTCATCGTGCTTCCCGAGGGAAGCAACGCGCCGGGCGTGGACGTCAAAAAAACCGCCGCGTTTGCGGAATCGACGACGCCGCGTCTGCTTGCCGCCTGTGCCGATGCCGCGCGCCGTTGCCACGCGCTCGTCTGCGTCAACGGCTATCTGCCCTCCGGCAAGGGACTTCGTAATCGCACGCTTCTCTATACGCCCGACGGAAACGTCGCCGCGCTCTATGATAAGACCCACCTGACACCGGGCGAGCTGACCGCGTTTGACGGCTCCTATCTCGACGATCCCGACCGCGGCTTGCACGGCTTTGCCGACGTTGCGGGACTGCGTTTCGGCTTTGTCACCTGCTACGATATTTATTTCGACGAATACACCGAGACCGTCGCCGCGCGCCACCCCGACATCATTTTCTTAAATAGCTATCAGCGCTGGGAGACCGCGAACGTCCTGCAAATGCAGGCGGCGCACCTCGCGCATAAGGCGGACGCGTTCGTGCTCCGCACCTCTTGGTATCGGACGCCCGAGCTCGGCGGCAATACGCTCGTCGCGTCGCCGGACGGCACAGTCGAGGCGCTCCTCTCCGAAGAGGGCGTTCTGAGCTATGAATTTGATCCGAAGCGCAAACGCACCGAGCCGAAGAATCAGGGGATGCACTACCGCGAGGACCGTCATCCGCAGGGCTATTTGCCCGCGGGACCTTATGTGCTTCGCAACGACGACGCGCTTCCCTATCCGCGTCTCTGCGCGCACCGCGGCTTCAATACCATCGCGCCGGAAAACAGCATGCCCGCCTTTGGCGCGGCGGTCGCACTCGGCGCGGACGAGATCGAGTTCGACCTCTGGTGGACGAAGGACGGCGAGATC
>CALEJO010000032.1 GCA_937898155.1 uncultured Clostridia bacterium
AATGCCCTTCCGTTTTCAACCGGATCAAGATGATCCTGGACAATACGGACAAAAACGGCAACTTCTTCTTTACCGGATCGCAGAAACTGCAACTGATGGAATCGGTTTCCGAATCCTTGGCGGGCAGAGTTTCGGTCATGGAACTGGACGGACTTTCGCAAAGAGAGATAGGCGATATTCCTTTCAACCGCCATTTTATTCCCACGCCTGAATATCTTGCGGAGCGCGAAAAGTGTCTGAAAAAAAGTTCGGACGATATATGGACAGTGATCCATCGGGGCTCTTATCCCGAATTATACTCCAATCCGGGACGTGAGTGGGTCGATTTTTATCAGTCCTACGTCAAGACCTATCTGGAGCGCGATGTCAATCAGCTCATCAAAGCAAAGAACCATTTGACGTTCGTGAAATTCATGACCGCTGTTGCCGCGCGCACGGGGCAAATGCTGAACTTTGCCAATCTGGCAAGCGAGATCGGGATCGGCGAGGTCACGGTCAAGGAATGGGTCTCCATCCTTGAAAAGAGCGGGATCGTTTATCTCCTCAAGCCCTTTACGCCGAGTGCGCTTTCCCGCGCCATCAAAACGCCGAAGATCTATTTCCGTGACACCGGGCTTTGCTCCTACCTCACGCGCTGGCTGACCCCTGAAACCTTGAAAAACGGCGCGATGGCGGGCGCGATGTTTGAAACCTTCGTGATCAATGAAATTCTGAAATCCTACTCGAACGAGGGTTTGGACTACGATTTCAACGTGTTCTTTTATAGCGGAAAAGACCGGAAAAAGAAGCGTGAAAACGGTGAGTTGGTCGTGGTGGACGGCGAGATCGATCTGATTCTAAGCGAGAACGGGATACTTTACCCGATCGAGATCAAGCTGTCCGCGTCGCCCAAAGCCGATATGGCATCCGAATTCGACGTGCTGGATAAGATTCCCGATCAGACGCGCGGGATGGGAGTGATCTTATGCCTTTACGACCGGAAACTGTATTTGCGGGAAAATTTGGTCGTATTGCCGATCGAGTATATCTGACCGCCCGCAAAAGTCACGAGGCGAACACTATGACAAACGAATGGAATGAATATCTCGCCTACACCGGGAAACCGGTTTACACGCTCGAAAACAAAAAATCGACCGCGTTTCTCGGTCGGTTTACCTCGGATATGATAAGAGAGTTCAGCGGTTTCTCCCGCGTTTTCACGATCCTCGCCCGTGGGTATCTCTTTCACAACCCGAACGGGAGCGTCAAGGACGGTGATCCTTATGCACGTATTGACGGCGCACGGCGGTTCCTTTCCGCGTGGTGTAGCATTCCGAGGAAGAAAAACGCACGAAAAAAGCCCGTCCCGGACGCCGATTGGCAGTTCGGAACGGACTTCGGCAACCCTGCGAGGACCGGATTCACCTTCGCCGCCTCGTCCGTCATGAACCAGCCAATCTCGCCCGCCACGACCGGCACGTCGTGTCCGTAGGAGTTGCGCATCTTCGACTCGTAGCGCTTCGGCCCGAACGTGTCGACGTCGTACTTCTGCAGGCCCGGATCCGCCACCATCCGCACGCCGTCCACCGCGACCTCGTAGCCGCCCGCGTCGTTGTGGTTGTGCGGCACGCCGTTGTGTCCGCCCTTGATGCAGCAGGCGAGCGCGTTCGCGGCGACGGACGCGTCCGGCCGGCAGATGAGGATCTGCGCGTCCTCGAAGAACATTTCGTAGAAGTCGCCGAGCCGGTAGAAAAGGATGAAATCCTTGTATTGATTCTTGACTTCGAAGTATTGCTGCATCATCGGTGTCATGACCGGATCACCTCACTATGATTGAGAATGGCAAAAGTCCCGTT
>CALEJO010000033.1 GCA_937898155.1 uncultured Clostridia bacterium
TATTCCCGTTCTTGGAGAGGAACGCTAAAAACTACTACTTTTATATTATACGAGGGAAAAACATGACAGAAAACCAATCCCCAGAAGCAGTGCCCTGCAAAGAGCGGGCACTCACCATCCCCAAATTCCGCGAGCCGTACGATGTGGAAGAAAACCGTCTCTGCATCTGCAAGACCGGTTCAGGCGGCGAACACCGACAGGAGCTTTGCAATTTCGTCCCCATCCTCGAAGCCGTCTATACTTACGACGACGGAGCCGAGCAGAAGACCGTGTACCGCATCTCCGGTATCGACGAACACGGCGCGCTTTTGAAAGCCGTGGACGTTCCCGCCGACGAGCTCGGGAACATGAAGTGGCTGAACAACGCGTGGCCCGCGTACTGCGTGCTCAACGCCATCGGCTCACCCGAAAAGCATTTGCAGTGCGCCATCAAAGGCAGTGCCGTCGGAGCCGAACACCGCTATATCTTCTCGCATACCGGCTGGCAGAAGATCGACGGTGAGTATCACTTCCTGCTCCCCGGCAACAGCAAGTATGAAGTGGAGCTCTTCGGAAAGCAAAAGCGCTACGGTATGATCGAGCAGTTTGATCTTGCCGACACCGCGTACACGACGGGGCTCCTGTCGCTTGACGTAATCCCGCACGAAGTCCTTCTTCCGGGACTTGCCGTGGTCTTTCTCTCTCCGCTGAACGAGTTTTTACGAATGGCGGGACACGAGCCGAAGTTCATCCTCACGATCATCGGTCACACGGGCAGTATGAAAAGCACGGTCGCGGCGCTTCTGCTTTCGTACTTCGGCAATTTCTCTTCGAGCGACCTTCCGCTGTCCTTCCGCGATACGGCAAACAGCATCGAGTACAACGCCTTCGCCCTCAAAGACGTTCCGACGGTGCTGGACGATTATCATCCCTGCGCTCCCGGCGAAGCCGAACGGATGCGGAGCACGATGCAGGCGGTCGCACGCGCCTACGGTGACAGAGCTTCCCGCAGCCGTCTGTCTCCCAACATTACCCTCCGCCCGAACAAAACGCCGATGGGAAACGCCATCGTCACGGCGGAGTTCCAGCCCGACATCACCGAGAGCGGTATCGCCCGTCTCTTCTGCGTGGAGATGCCTGCGGGCGCGGTGAATAAAAAACTGCTGACCGACGTGCAGACCGCCGCCCGCAAGGGTGCGCTTCAGCGCATCATGTTCGGATACCTCGAGTGGCTGAAGAAATCTTTTCTTTCTTCCGATGAACAGGTAGAGAAGTTCGTGGATGCGCTCGATCGGAAATTCATTTTGCTTCGTTCCGAGTGGCAGGATAAAATGCAGAAGGAAAAACGCACCGCCCACGCACGCCTTGTCGAAAACCTCGCCTGCCTCTCCCTCGGCTTTACGATGCTCCTGCGGTTTCTGAAATCGGTCGGAGCGATCGGTGAGGACGAAAGCGAAAAGTATTCTTCCGAAATGGACGCGCTCCTTCTGTCCCTTGCCATCCGGCAGACCGAAGCGGTGACGGCGGACAAGCCGACGCACATTTTCATCCGCAAGTTTATTTCCCTCGTCGAGAGCCGACAGGTCACGCTCCTGCCGACAAACAGTATCTTCGATGAGACCGTGAGTAATTTCGTCGGGTACGAAGACGAAAAGTATTACTACCTTCTGCTCGATCCCGTTCATAAGGCGGTCGTAAAACTCTGCGCCGACCAGCACGATACCTTCGCCGTCAGTGCCCGCTCCCTTGCCAAGGCACTCGGCGACGAGAACCTGATCGAGGTCAGCGCCGACAAGAAAAACACGCAGACCAAACGGTTCGGAAACCGTTCCGTCCGCGTTCTGACGCTGAAGAAAGAAGCGGCAAATCGTATTGCAGACCTCTACCTATAATTTTCGCGTTACGGCGTTACAGAGGCGTTTGTATCGCTGTATCGCCAAAAAAACAGGATGGGAGAGAGACGAAAAAGCATGGGCAGTACCGCACAGCTCTGATGGTGCAGACACGCCGTCAGATTTTTCGTCAGATAAAGCAAAAAGACGCGGCTCGTAGTTTGATCTACGAGCAAGGATTTTTGCGAGATATTACGGAAAAGATGCAAGTGTATGTACCGTCAAGGCGTAAGCCGTGAGTTGCGCGGTATTGTCCATAAGTAAAACCGACAAAAGCCGTCATTTTCGCAGGGTCGAAAATGAAGCAGGAGAAAGGGTCCGGGTCACGCCCCGCCCCCAAATCACTTCGGACGGCAGAGCCGACCGCTTTTCCTCGCTTTTTCGCCCCTTTTGCTCGCTTTTTTGCGAGTGTTTGTTGGTATTGCACACTGTGGGTCAATTTGCCCGTTTTGCGGAATTCTCCGGGCCACAACCCCAAAAAGCACTTATATTACAAGCCTTTTCCCGTGGGACAAGGCAATTTCAAGAAAGGAATTTTTGCATATGGAAAACCAAAAACTTCACAGCAAAGAAAAACACAAATTCGCGCTCTACGCGCCCGATCACGTCATCGAACTCGCCCGCAAATGGTACGAGGAAGACAACTGTGCCAGCCTTTCCGAATTCATTTGCAAGGCGATTGAGTTCTACGCCGGCTTCGTTTCCAACAAAGCCAACCCCGAATATTTTCCGAAGATCGTGATCTCAACGCTCAAAGCGATCATCGATTCTTCCGCAGATCGCCTCTCGGGTCAACTGTATCGCATAGCGGTCGAGCTCGCGGTACTCTCGAACATCGATGCCGCTGCGAACCAATTCAAGGAGTCCGACGTCCGCGCGCTTCGTGAAACATGCGAGGACGAAGTCAAGAGAATCAACGGCATTCTCTGCTTAGAAAAAGCCGTGCGCTGGCAGAGTCAGCCCGAAGAACTGGAGGTGGTTGTTGAAGATGAAGATGAAGACTGAAAGTAAACCGAAAATCGAATGTGTTTCTTTCGATTACGTCGGAGAAGAAAAACAGTTCAACGAATTTCTTCGTGCGCTTATCCGTGATTATCTTTCGGACGGAAGCATTGCTCCGTCCGAAAAGCCGGATGTGTCCGAAAAGGAAACGAAATGAAAATCTTTTTCTTTTCTCAAAATTTGTCTGGACTTTCGGAAATCTTTGTGATATGTTGTGTGTTGCACCGAAAGGACATCAAAAAATCTCACGCGCCTGTCAGGCGCAGAAAGGAAAGCAATATGAAAAAAGACAGCAAACCGAAGATCGGATGCGTCGAGTTCGTGTACACGGGCGATGAAAAATCTTTCGATAATTTTCTGAAAGCGACCGTCCGTGATTATCTGACCGAAGAAAAAACGCAGGTCACGTTATCTCTTCCGTCATACGAAAAGCCAAAAGAAATTGCAGAAGAAAGGAGAAAAACAGCATGAAAGTTTGGCTCTATTACCGACTGTCACGTGATGAGGATAAGGAACTCAACTCGCTGACAAATCAGAAAAAGATCCTGCAGGACTACGCCGACGCGCACGGCTATGCCGTCGTCGGAGAATCCTTTGACGACAACGTCAGCGGGATGCACTTCAACCGCGAGGGCATTGAAAAACTCCAGGACGAGGTTGAAAAAGGAAGTATCGAGGCGGTCATCGTCAAGGACTTGTCCCGTCTCGGACGTCACAAAACCCAGACGGCGATGTTCATCGACTACCTTCGGGAGCACGACGTGAAGGTGCTTTCGGTCACAGAGAACATCGACACCTCGAACGAAGACGACGAACTGATGGTCGGCTTCAAAGGTCTCTTCAACGATATGTACTGCCGGGACATCTCCAAAAAGATCCGTGCGGGCTACAAACAGAAGCAGCGCGACGGTCTCGTCCTCATCCCGCCGATGGGATATTTCAAGGATAAAAACACCGGCGAGGTGATCGTGGTCGAAGAACAAGCCGAGATCATCCGCAGGATCTACAGTCTGTATCTCGGCGGGTACGGGCTGAAAGCGATCGCAAAGATTCTCAACGACGAGGGTATCAAGTCGCAAGGATACTACCAGTTAAAAACGCTCGGCAAAAATATCGGGGGAAACAAACCCGAGATCGCGCACCGCTTCCTGTGGGAAAACACCGGCGTCAAGCGCGTCCTGCAGAACGAATTCTATACGGGAACGCTGGTCTGCCACCGCTCCTACACCAACAAAATAAACCACGTGCGAAAGGAACTCCCGCCCGAGGAACAGTTCCGTCACGAAAACTTTGTGCCTGCCATCATATCAAGAGAGATCTGGGAGCAGGCACAATTTTTATTACAGGCGAAGAAGGACGGCAAGGTCCGCGCCTCGGCAGGTCACCCCTGTCACCGGTACACGGGGCTGATCAAGTGCGGGGACTGCGGTTCCACCTTCTCCTGCATAACGAGAAAATGGCGGGACAAGCCCGAGCGGTACGAATACATCTGCAACGGATATCATCGCTATGGAAGCGAAAACTGCTCATCGCATAGAATCCAGGAAAAAGATCTTGACGAACTGATCTATGGCGAACTGAAAAATCTCGGCAGAAAAATGAAGAAGAACTACGAGAGCATCGAGGGTGACGTCCGCCACTGGATGGCACAGAAAAGCAGTTCGGAAAAGCGCCTGCGTGATCTTTCCCTCCGTCTGGCACAGCGAAAAGAAGACCAACAGCAGAACCTCCTGGAGCGCATCCGCGACCGCGCTCACGCCGAGATCTACACCGAAATGCTTGAAAAATGCGAGACCGAGATCGGAACGCTGACACAGGCAATCGACGAGATGCGGGACTTCGACGCGACGATCAAAAAACGAAAAGCCGAAATGAAAGAGGGCTTGGAACTGATCGAACAGATTCTTTCCGAAGGAGCGATCAGCGATACGAACCTGCGAATGCTCGTGGACGAGATCCTGGTTTACGAGAAAAACGGGAAGCTCGACATCACGATCAAGCTGAACGCAAACTTCCGCCAACACATCGACTTCTACGACGATGACGGTGAAGTCAGCGAAAAAGTATTCGAAGCCGCCGAAATCCCCGTGGGCAGTGAAGAATACGAAGAAGCGTCTCTCGCTCCCGCCTATGAGGAAAATCCTGACGAAATTCCGGCAGAAGCAATACCTTGTTCTGACGCGCCCGAAAGAGGTGAGTGACAAGTCAAAACGGAAAT
>CALEJO010000034.1 GCA_937898155.1 uncultured Clostridia bacterium
AAGGCGATGCCGTTCTGGGGCAAGACGCGCCTCCTGTATTCCCTCAAGTCATTGCATCGGCTGACGGGCGACGCGCACTGGGGCGAGACCTATGCGGCGATCAAGGCCGAGGCGCTCGACGAGGTCGCGCACCTCGCGTGCTATTGGGAGGGAGACTTCTATCCGCTGACGAAGCCGACGCTTTCCTCTGCGGTCTTTGCGGCGTTCCAGCTCGCAAAAGAGGGAAGCGGCTATGCCGCGATCTTCCGCAGGGAAACGTGCGCGGAAGCGACGTTTCTGCTCCGTTTGCACGGGATTGACGCGGACGTGGATTACGAGGTCACGCTCACGGACGAGTATTATGAAAAGACGCAGACGCGCGTGCGCGGCAAAGCGCTGATCGAGGGCTATCCCGTCACGCTTGCGATGCCGCGTTCCAGCGCGATTTTGGAATATGAAAAAATATAAAATTTAAATAACGGAGGTATCCATGAAAACGGAAAAGAGACTACTTTGCGGACTGCTCGCGGGGCTGCTCCTTTGTTCGCTTTTGCTGGCGGGTTGCGGCGAAACGCCCGTCGAGACGACACCCGCTTTGACGACGCCGGCGGAAAGCACGGCGGGGCAGACGGTTCCCACGGAAACGACATCTGCGGAGACAACGCCCGCGGAAGCGACCGTCGCCGAGACGACGCCCGCGGAAACGACGGCAGAGGAAACGACAGTTCCCGTGACGCCGCCCGTCATCGTGCCGACGCAATCGGTCGCCATGACGGACGATGAGATCTACGATAAGCTCCTCGGAAGCTGGCTCGGGCAGATGATCGGCGTGGCGTGGTGCGCCAATACCGAATTTGCCTATCACGGCTCGATCATGCCGCTTTCGCGCATTTCTTCCTGGACGCCCTCAATGATCTCCGGCGCGTTCGGACAGGATGACGTTTACGTGGAGATCCCGTTCCTCGAAGCGATGCGTCGAAACGGATACGACTGCGATCCGCGCTATCTCGCGGAGGAATTCAAAAATTCCTCGATCGGGCTTTGGCACGCGAATCTCGAAGGCAGAAACAACCTGATCGCGGGGATCGAATTCCCGTATTCGGGCAGTTATCTCTATAATCAGCACTGCGACGATATCGACTGGCAGATCGAAGCCGACGCGATCGGCATGATCTATCCCGGCATGGTGAACGAAGCCGCGACGCGCGCGTTCGACCTCGGTCATATCATGAACTACGGCGACGGCGTTTACGGCGGCGTCATGGTCGCGGCGATGCACGCGGCGGCATATACGGCTTCCTCGATCGAGGAGATCGTGGATGCGGGACTCGCGGTAATCCCGAATCAGACGAAATTCAAGGATTTGATGAACGATCTGATGGGTGCGTATTACGGCGGAAAAACGTGGGAAGAAACGTGGCAGATCTTGCAGGACAAATGGGGCGATGACGACCGTTGCCCGACGGGCGTTTCGTCCAGCACGAATATCGACGCGAAGCTCAACGCGGCATATATCGTGATCGGCCTGCTTTACGGCAAGGGCGATTTCGCCGATACGATCCTGATCTCCTGCCGTTGCGGACAGGACAGCGACTGCAATCCGTCCTCCGCGGCATCCATCCTCGGCAACTTCCTCGGCGCGTCGAACATCGCCGAGACCTACAAGAGCGGGCTGAACTGGGAAGCCAAATTTGCGGAGACCGACTATACGTTCCGCCAGGCGATCGAAGTTAACTTCGATTTGGCAAAGGAATGTCTCGCGGCGACCGCGACCAAGGACGGCGACAAGTGGCAGCTCGTCTCGGGCGGCACGTATTACGCGGTCCCTTACGAGCAATGGCCAGAGACGTTCTATGTTTCCACATGGATCACCAAGGTCGTCAATCGCGGCATCGCGCTTCGCTATCAGCCGTTCTTCGGCGAGATCGCGTCAATGGAGATCGACTTCGGCGACGGCTATCGGACGATGGAAAACGCGATCTTCTATCAGTATGATCAACCGGGCGAATATCGCATTTCCTGTAAATTTGTCAGCACGAACGGCGAAACCTTCCGGTTTGAAATGCCGGTGACGATCGAAAATAACCTCCGCGTGCCCGGCAAGGCGATCTGCTCCGTCACGGAGCCGACGGGCGGCAGCAGCAAGGACGTGAACACGATCTATGACGGGATCGTTCCGCTCAAAAACTATCCCGACAAATTGCAGCAATATATCACTTCGGACGGCAATCCGAGCACGGACCCGATCTACGCGGGCGTGGCGTTCGATCTGCCGGCAACGATCACGGGCGTGGCGTTCACCGAGGGCATCCATTTCTCGAACGGCGGCTGGTTTGAGGCGGTTCCGGACGTGGAAGTGCTGATCGACGGCGTGTGGACGAAGGTCACGGTCGCGTCCGTCTCGCCCGACTATCCGATCGGCGGACAGAAGGATCACGGCGACTTCTTTGATACGTATACGTTCACGTTCGCGGAGGAAGTGAAGTGCGACGGCGTGCGTCTGATCGGCGTCGCCGGCGGCGCGGGACGGTATATCAGCGTCGGCGAAATCACGCCGATCGTGAAAGCCATTCACGAAAAAGAAAAGGTGAGCGCGGGTGCGCGTCAGGTCGTCATTTGCAGTCAGCTTTTCCCGAATGGGCAATCCCGCAACGCGGGCGTGATCTGCGATTCCGAAGTGCCGGGCGCAGGTGCGAATTACACGAAGAGCTTCAATACTTACGGCATACTCAATATAGACGACACTTATATCGGCTATCAGTTCAAAAAGACCTATACCGTATCGAAAGTCCTTTATACGGCGGGTGTCACGTTCACCGACGGCGGGTGGTTCTATGAGGGTGCGCCGCGCATCGAAGGCAAGGTGAACGGGGAATGGAAGACGGTCGGCGCGACGGTTTCGCCACCGGTCGGTACCTCTGCCTCGACCCCGCGCCATTCGTTGTAGGTGTCGACCGCCTGCCGAATCGGCCCGTCCACCCACTTGGCAACCGGCGATCCCGGCAT
>CALEJO010000035.1 GCA_937898155.1 uncultured Clostridia bacterium
AGCTGAAGCCGGAGGAGACGTACCAGCTGAAGGTGATCGACCTCGTCCTCGCGACGGCCGGCGACGAGAACGCGGTCTTCGCCGCGCTGGAGAAGAACGTGCCGGCGCTCGCGGCGGCGTGACGGTGAACGGCGTCGCGGTGCGCGATCTTTCCGTTCATATTGATCCCGAAAGCGACGTTATCACCTATCTCGACGCGGTCGTTTCCTATCAAAAATATACCTATCTTATGCTGAATAAGCCGGACGGCGTGCTGTCCGCCACCGAAGACGGCGAGGGCAAGACCGTTTTAGACCTCGTGCCGGAGAAATACCGCAAAATGGGGCTTTTCCCCTGCGGTCGGCTGGATAAAAACACGCTCGGTCTGCTCATCCTCACAAACAACGGCGCGCTCGCGCACCGTCTGCTCTCGCCGAAGCATCACGTCGAAAAGACGTATATGTTCCGCTGTGCAAACCCGCTTTCCGAAGCGGACGGCGCACTTCTCTGCCGCGGCGTGGATATCGGCGAAAGGTCCTCCACCCGCCCCGCGACGCTCGCGCTCGATTCGCCGACGGCGGGCAGAATCACGGTGGTGGAAGGCAAATATCATCAGATTAAGCGAATGTTCGAGGCGGTCGGAAACCGCATCGTCTATCTCGAACGCGTCGCGTTCGCGGGCATCCCGCTCGACGAAGCGCTTCCGCGCGGCGCGTGGCGCCCGCTGACGGACGCGGAACAGGCAAAGATCGAATCGCTTTAAGCGACCGTCTCTTTTTTGTGCATTCGTGCGTAGGCGATCCAAAGAATGATCATTGTCACCGTCAGGCAAAAATGATAGACGGTGTTATAGTCGATTTCCCAGATGAGCGTGAAATGAAGCGTCCGCTTCGCCTGCACGATGCCGCCCGGGAACTGCACGAAAAGGCCGACCGCGTAAAGGAGCAATCCGTAGCGCTTCTGCTTGATTGCCGTATGGATGAAAGAAACCATCGCCCAAACGAGGAAAATCGCCGCATACGCCACGTAAATTTTGATGTAATCCTCGTAAAAGAACGAGGAGATCATGATCGCCGCGTAAAACACCGCGCCGAGGATCGAAAAGACGCGATACGCCGGCCCACGGAGATCATCTCTGCGCTCCTGCGCCGCGCAGACGCAGAACATCGCGACCGCCGCGCACATGATGAGCGTCAAGACGAACCAGACGACGGTATCCACAATCTCCGGAAACGCGACAGTATGCACGATGCCGCCGATCAGATTCGAGACGGTCAGCGTCCCGATCGCCAGGCGCCACGGGCGCGCCGCCGGCGAAGAAAACCGCCGGAGCCACAGATAAAAGGCAAGTGAGATTACAAAATTCAAAAAATCGGTCAGCCCGGTCAAAAGCTCGGGCGGTGCGGTAAACATTATCGTTTTTCCTTTCTCGGACAAAAATTACTTTTTTATTGTATCACACATTTTCGCTTTTGACAAGCGTTTATGACATATTTCGGAGGATTCTATGGACATTATCGCAAAACTCAGTGAAGAACTTTCCATCCGTGCGTCGCAGATCGAAGCGGCGGTGAAGCTCATCGACGACGGCAACACCATCCCCTTTATCGCGCGCTACCGCAAAGAGGTGACGGGCTCGCTCGATGACGAACAGCTTCGCGCGCTGAACGACCGGCTGACCTATCTGCGCAACCTCGAAAAGCGCAAGGAGGAGGTCCGCGCCGCGATCACGGAGCAAGGCAAAATGACGCCCGAGATCGACGAGGCGCTCGCAAACGCGACGATTCTCGCCGAGGTGGAAGACATTTATCGCCCCTATAAGCAAAAGAAAAAGACGCGCGCCTCGGTCGCAAAAGAGCGCGGACTCGAACCGCTCGCCGACCTGCTCGCGTCGCAGGCGGATGCTTATGAGCGCCCGCTGACGGAGATCGCCGCGGACTATATCGACGAAGAAAAAGGCGTGCCGGACGCCGCGGCGGCACTCGCCGGCGCGATGGACATCCTCGCCGAAGCAGTCTCGGATAACGCCGACTATCGCGCGCAAATTCGCGCGCTGACCTACGAGCACGCGCTTCTCACCGTCAAAAACGCCAAGGACGAGGATTCCGTCTATTCGATGTATTACGATTACAGCGAAAAGCTCTCCCTCGTGCCGCCGCACCGCATTCTCGCGATCAATCGCGGCGAAAAAGAGGAGTTTCTCAAAGCGACGGTCGAAATTTCCAAGGACATCCCGCTGAACGCCGTTTGCGTGCAGGTCGTCACGAATCCGCGTAGCCCCGCGAATCCGTATATCCTCGCCGCGACGGTGGACGCGTATGACCGTCTGATCGCACCGTCGATCGAGCGCGAAATCCGCTCCGATCTCTTCGATCAGGCGAGCGAGGGCGCAATCAAGCTCTTCTCGCAGAATCTCAAAAATCTGCTTATGCAGGCGCCGATCAAGGGCAAGACCGTGCTCGGTCTCGACCCCGGCTACCGCACGGGCTGCAAGCTCGCCGTCGTGGACAAAACGGGCAAGGTGCTCGACACCGCCGTGATCTATCCGACGAAGCCGCACGAGCGCATCGACGAGGCGAAAAAGATCGTCAAACGGCTGATCACAAAGCACGGCGTGAACATCGTTTCGATCGGCAACGGCACCGCCTCGAAGGAAAGCGAAATCTTCGTCGCCGATACGCTTCACGAGCTCGGCGGCGACACGAAATATATCATCGCGAGCGAGGCGGGCGCGTCCGTCTATTCCGCGTCCAAGCTCGGCGCGGAGGAATTCCCCGACTTTGACGTGACACAGCGCAGCGCGGTCTCCATCGCGCGCCGCGTCCAGGACCCGCTGGCGGAACTGGTCAAGATCGACCCGAAATCCATCGGCGTCGGACAATATCAGCACGATATGAAAGAAGCGCGGCTGGATGAAGCACTCTCCGGCGTCGTCGAGGACTGCGTCAACGCCGTGGGCGTGGACGTCAACACCGCCTCCTATTCTCTGCTCGAACACATCGCCGGCATCAACGCCGCCTCCGCGAAAAACATCGTCAAATACCGCGAAGAAAACGGCGAATTCCAAAAGCGCACGGAGATTCTCAAAGTGCCGCGCATCGGCGCCAAGGCATATGAGCAATGCGCCGGCTTTTTACGTGTGTCCGGCTCGCCCGAAATCTTCGATAATACGGGCATTCACCCCGAGTCCTACGAAAAGGCCGCGCTCCTGCTCGGCAAATTCGGCTTCACGAAAGCCGACGTCGTGCGCGGCGGGCTGTCCGGCATCGCCAAAACGGCAGAGACCTACGGCGTCGCCAAACTCGCGGCGGAGCTCGACGTCGGCGAGCCGACTCTGCGTGACATTCTCGGCGAACTTGAAAAGCCCGGCCGCGACATCCGCGATTCCCTGCCGATGCCGGAGCTTCATTCCGATATCCTCGATATGTCCGATCTTTCCGTCGGCATGGTGCTCGACGGCGTTGTGCGCAACGTCATCGACTTCGGCGCGTTCGTCGATATCGGCGTTCATCAGGACGGGCTTGTCCACGTCTCCGAGATCAGCAAAAAATTCATCAAGCACCCGAGCGAAATGCTTGCCGTCGGCGACCGTGTCCGCGTCAAAATCAAATCGCTCGACCTAAACAAAAAGCGCATCGGTCTGACGATGAAAGACGTCTAATTTATTAGATAAATTTCAAATTCTTGTCGCAAAAACAAACACATTCGCCGCGATTTATGCAACATGCACAATTAAAAATCAAAAAGTTTGGGCGTTTCCCCTCTTTCCAAACGGGCGAATGTTTGCTATAATATATTTGTTCTATTCTGCGCTATGTTGTCAGAAACTTCCCGGATCGCATTCCGGATCACGAATCCTCTCTCACCGGCGGCTGGGGGACGGAATCCAAAATACGTTTTGTCGCCGAGAACGGAGTCCTTATGGCAAGCTTATCCCTCAGACACATTTACAAAAAATATCCGGGCGGCGTGACAGCGGTTTCCGACTTCTGTCTGGAAGTCAAAGACACCGAATTCATCATCTTCGTCGGTCCTTCCGGTTGCGGTAAATCCACCACCCTGCGTATGATCGCCGGCCTTGAAGAAATCACCGAAGGCGAGCTCTTCATCGGCGACCGCCTCGTCAACGACGTGGCGCCGAAGGACAGAGATATCGCAATGGTGTTCCAGAACTACGCTCTGTATCCGCACATGACGGTGTTTGACAACATGGCGTTCGGCTTGAAGCTTCGCAAATTCCCGAAGGAAACCATCAAACGCAAAGTGGAAGAAGCCGC
>CALEJO010000036.1 GCA_937898155.1 uncultured Clostridia bacterium
GTTATCCGCGATCATGGCGATGAATTCGCTTTTAGTCGGTTTGCCGCGTTCGTTTTGGATCGTCCAGCCGAAATACTGATTGAGTGTGTCGAGGTCGCCCCTGTCCCACGCCACCTCGATCGCGTGGCGGATCGCGCGTTCGACGCGAGAGGACGTCGTCTGATATTTCTTGGCGACGGTCGGATAGAGAATCTTCGTCACGGAATTGATGAGATCGTTGTCCTCGATCGTCATCATGATCGCCGTGCGGAGATACTGATATCCTTTGATGTGGGCGGGCACGCCGATTTTGTGGATCACGCCGGTCACCTGCGTTTCGAGGTCGTTGTGATCGGGAAATGCGTGTGCGCCGCCTTCCACGCCGTTTTTGGCGTTCTGACGGTGCTTGCGGATGCGCTCGATCCGCTCGTATAAAACGTGATAGTCAAACGGCTCCTGCATACAATACGCCGCGCCCGCTTCCGCCGCTTCCTCAAATAAATTCGGGTTCGAGCAGCAGGAATATACGATGAATTCGGGGGCGGGGTAGGCGCCCGTGAAGACCTGTTTCGCGTTTTTGATGATCTGCACGGTATCGAGCCGCGGAAGCCATACGTCGATCATGACAACATCCGGCATGAACCGCTTGATGAGCGACAGGACGTCCGCCCCGTTGCCCGTTTCTTCGATTCCGGTGATGCCGAATCGACCGAGTTCTTTTTTCATTTCTGTTCTTGATTTTTCATTTTCGTCAGCAATCAAGAGTTTTACTCTTTGTTCCATTTCATCTTCTCCATTTCTCTTCTTTTGCGCTGTCGCTTTCTTGTGTTTCCGGAAACTTCCGAGAACATATTACCATATTTTGGATTGAAATGCAATGGGTTCGGAGAAAAAAGTCTTCCAAATATTTCCTTTTGTTTTTGGGCAATTATGCTAAACGAAATCCGATTGCCGTCTAAATCGGGGAGGCACTGTCGAATCGTTTGACTTCCGGATCAGCCGACCGTCAGACAGCAGACCGCATGGGCGGCGATGCCTTCGCCGCTTCCCGTGAAGCCAAGCTTTTCCTCGGTCGTCGCCTTGACATTGACGGCGTCCACGGAGACGGAAAGTGCCTCGGCGAGCGTTTGACGCATCGGCTCGATATAGGGAGAGAACTTCGGTGCCTGCGCGACGACCGTGGCATCGACGTTGCCGATCGAAAAACCGGATTCATCAAGCATCTGCTTGACTCTTTTGAGGAGGATCATGCTGGAAATTCCGCTGTATTGCGGATCGCTGTCGGGGAAATAATAGCCGATATCGCGTTTGCCGGCGGCGCCGAGCAGAGCGTCCGCGATCGCGTGCGCCAGCACGTCGGCGTCGGAGTGTCCGAGCAAACCGAGCGTATGGGGAATCTCGACACCGCCGAGGATCAATTTGCGCTCGGGGACGAGACGGTGCACGTCATATCCGTGTCCGATTCGGATCGTCATGAGTGGGTTCCTCCGTTTCTCGCCGCGAGAATTTTGGATGCGGTCGCAAGATCGATGCGGCGGGTGATTTTCAGATTGTCGTGAGAGCAGGGCACGAGCTTGACCTTGAAGCCGGCGGCTTCGACGATCGAAGCATCGTCGGTGATCGAAGCGGTCAGCTTTTTTACTTTTGCGAGGGCAACTTCATACAGCGTTTTTTTGAAAACCTGCGGCGTTTGCGCGAGCCAAAGGGTGCTGCGATCCGGCGTTTCGCGGATGAAGCCCTGCTCGTCCGCGACCTTGACCGTGTCCGTCGCCTGAGCGGCGGCGATCGCGGCACCGTATTTCCGCCCCGCTTCGACGACGCGTTCGATCTCCTCCGGCGTGATGAGACACCGCGCCGCGTCGTGGATCGCGACGAAGCCGGACTTGTCCGATACCTCAGCAAAGCCGTTTGCCGCGGATTGTGCGCGCGTCAAGCCGCCTTTGACGATGGCGGCGAGCTTCGTGATCCCGTATTTTTCTTTGAATCCCCGATAGGCGGCGATTTCGTTTTCCGCGGCGACCAAAATGATTTCGCTGATGCTCGGGCACGCTTCAAACGCGAGCATCGAATAAACCGCAATCGGCTTATCTCGCAGAGAAAAGAGTTGCTTGCTGATCCCGCCCATCCGCGTGCTTTGACCGCCTGCCAGGATGACTGCGGAACAGCTTCTTTTCCGTTCGCCGGCGAGCGAAAAGATCGCTTTTTTGATTTTTTTCCATTTCAAAAACGCCATGGAAGCACCGCCTTTTTATTTTTTTCCATTTTAGTATAGCAAAATTGAGCCGAAAACACAAGTTTTTTTCAAAAAATTATAAGAAAATTTAAAAATCTCTTTATTTATGAGAAAAATTATTGTATAATAACTTCGTATTACTATCTAATGGCAGGGGGCGGAATCCTTTTGGAAACGGTATTGACATCGCTTCGCTATCTGTGGGAGCAGTTCGGTCTTTTGGATCTGATCGACATCCTCGTCGTTTCGTTTCTCATTTACTATGTGATAAAGTTCATTCGAGATCGGCGCGCCAGCAAATTGGCGATCGGCATTTTTCTCGTTCTCGCGATCCTTTTGGTCAGCGAGATCGTCGGAATGCGCGCGCTCTATTTCATTCTCTCGAATCTCGTCGAGGTCGGTCTGATCGCGGTGATCATTCTATTCCAGCCGGAGCTTCGCTCCGCGCTCGAACAGGTCGGCGGCAATCCGATCAAAACGTTCAAGGCAAACGCGTCTTCCAGAGAACACAACCGCAGGGAAAATATCGCTGTCATCTGCCAGGCGGCGAGCGAGCTTGCGCGCGAATACACAGGTGCGCTGATCGTGATCGAACGCAACACGCCTCTCGGTGATATCATCAAAACAGGCACGCTCGTCAACGGTGACATCTGCGTGCCGATGCTGAAAAATATCTTCTTCAACAAAGCGCCGATGCACGACGGCGCCGTGGTGATCCGCGGCGGGCGCATTTATGCGGCGGGATGCTTTTTGCCGATGTCCACGAATGACGATATCATCAAGGACCTCGGTACGCGTCACCGTTCGGCGATCGGTATGAGCGAAAACAGTGACGCGGCGATCATCGTCATTTCCGAAGAAACGGGAACGATCTCGCTGGCGCTGGACGGCGAACTTCGCCGCAATTATGACTATAATTCTCTGAAATACGAATTAACGAACCTGCTCATCGGCGACGACGGGCGCGGCAAATGAACGGGAGGAGGGGAAGCATCATGAAAAATCGAAATCAAAAATTCTTCTTCTCGCGTCTTTTTTCGAGAAAGCGCACCGCTCTTGACGGGCGCACCGACGAAAGTGAAG
Organism: uncultured Clostridia bacterium; assembly: GCA_937898155.1. Classification (GTDB taxonomy): domain Bacteria; phylum Bacillota; class Clostridia; order Oscillospirales; family CAG-272; genus QALR01. The sequence continues at coordinate 3,296 of CALEJO010000036.1, forward strand.
ACTATATCGTTTCCGAGAACCGTCGGCTCGATATGATCTTTCGCATCGTGTCCGTCGTGGTCGCGATCATCCTTTGGGGCTATGTCGCGCTGAGTGACGCGGAAACGAGGACGTTCGTGGACGTTCCCGTGGAACTGCGAGGCGTTTATACGGCGGAGGCAGCGAATTTCGACGTCGAATATTCGCCGACTTACGTGACGGTCGCGCTCAAGGGCACCGCGTCGAAACTGAATCAGCTGGACGGCGTTTCGCTTCCGGTCTACGCCGATTTCGCCGAAGCCGATCTTTCCGAAGTCGTGGACGGCGCGGCGAAGACCGTCGCCATCCCGATCCACGTCAGTCTTCCCAAGGGGCTGATCTGCACGGAACAGTCCGCCGAGGAAATCCGCGTGAACGTGCGTCTTTCCGAGACGCAAACGGCAGAATAACGCAATGAAACTTCTCGTTCATTTGACATTCCGCCACATAATACGGCAATTTTTTTATCTATACTAATCCTTTTTTTGACATAATTAATTCCCCCCTTTCAATTTATACAAAAATTTTTC
>CALEJO010000037.1 GCA_937898155.1 uncultured Clostridia bacterium
GCATGAAATCGCCGAAATCCGAAAACACGAATCCGGGCATTGTGGTGTCCAGGTCGATGACACAGAGCACCTTGCCGTCTGCGTCAAAGGAGAGTTTCACGTTGGAGAAGACGTCCCATTCACCGTTTTCGATCATGGTTCTGACGGTGTTAACTTTTGCTTCGGTATCAGAGGTGCAGTTGGCAGTGAAAGCGGAGATGTCGATGAAGCCCTCTTTCAGACCGCCGTAGTAGATACCGACCTTGCTCATGAAGTTCTTGGTGGGCGTGCCGGCGAGCTTGTCCTGCATAGCGGTTTCGATCGCGAGTTTGTAGTAAACGTCCCAGTGCCAGATCGGCGCGATCAGGTGCGCGTTCGGAGCGTCTTTGGTCATGTCGGAGTTGTAGCCGCAACCGAAAACGCCGCCGTTCTGTGCCGCGATCTGCGGCTGAGCGCTGTCGCAGTGCTGGGTGATGACGGTGCATTTATAGGTGTTGATCAGCGCTTCTGCCGCCTGTTTTTCAAGCGCGGGATCGCCCCAGGTATTGATGGTCTTCACATAAACGGTGACGTCAGCGCCGAGAACGGACTGTGCACCGAGGGTGAAACCGTTGATACCGCTGCAAGTCTCGGCATATTCGGTGCCGTATGCGGAAACGTAGCCGAGATGATATTTGCCGTCGTCAGCGGGGCCGACTTCTTTGGCTTTCAGAGCTGCCGCGATGCCGGAGAGATAACGGGACTGGTAGATTCTGCCGAAGTAGTTGTTGAAGTTTTTGTCATTGGAAAGATAACCGGTCGCGTGAGAGAACACGATATCCTTATATTCCTCTTTGCCTGCCGCTTCGTTGAACGCGTTCAGATAGCCGAAGCTGATACCGATGATGATGTCGCTGCCCTGGCCCGCGAGCGTGTCGATTGCGCTGGTGACGGCGCCGTCCTCTTCGGGAACGTTGTCCTGGACAAGCAGTTTGACTTTGTAGCCCTCTGCTTCGAGCTGTTTGATGGCTTCCTTGATGCCGTTGGCGTGAGCCGCGGTGTAGCCGGATTCCTCGGTCTGGCTGCCGATGTAAACGGCGCCAACCGTGATGTCCACGTCACCGGTGTCATTGCCGCAAGAGGCCATGGCAAGCACGGAAACGAGCATCAACGTTGCGAGTGCAAGAGAAAGAATTTTCTTCATGATGGATCTCCTTCAAAAAATAATTGTTTTTTATGTAAACTTGCGTTTAACATACAAAAGAGAAAACCGCCCAACTAGGACCGGCGGTAGGTAATGCCCTTTTCTTCGGACATTGCGTCGATGATAGCGAGCGATTCAACGCGGATTCCTTGGGCGCGCAGAGAATCCCCTCCGTGCTGGAATCCTTTTTCGACGGCGGCCGCACAGCCGACAAGGCAGGCGTGTGCCGCGTTTGTGATGGCGATGAGCCCGCGCAGGGCTTCGCCCGTCGCGAGAAAGTCGTCGATGAGCAGAATGCGGTCCTCCGCGTGCAGATATTCCTTCGCCACGGTCGCCTCGTAGGTGTTTCCGTGCGTGAAGGACGTGATGGTGGCGCGATACACGTCGTCCGACTGGTTGGCGCTATGGTGCTTCTTCGCAAAGACGACCGGAACGTGCAGACAGAGTCCCGCGGCGGTCGCCAGCGCGATGCCGGACGCTTCAATCGTGAGGATCTTCGTGACGCGATCGGCTTCGTAAAGGCGCGCAATCTCTTTGCCGAGCTCATAAAGAAAATCGACGTCGAGCTGCTGGTTCAGAAAGCTTCCGACTTTCAGAATATCGTCTCCGATGATGACGCCCTCAGCGGAAATGCGCTTTTCCAAAAGCTCCATCGCGTTTCACCTCCCCGAAAAAAACAAAAACGCGCTTTTTCATGGCGGATACCCGATTCAAAAAAGCGTTGGTTTTGTCGAAATTTGTTTACGCTCTTATTATACAATGGTGCGGCAAAAGTTTCAATTCGCATTATTCACATTTTTATTTTTCTTTTGCGGCGTTTGACAGTCATTTTGCACAAATGGGGTGGCTTTCGGAGGTCAAAAACAATTCAAAAATGGGCGCTTTCCACAAAAAAACGGCGAGTTTTCCACGGAATCACGCTTTTTCGCCCCCAAAAAAGCACCGCGGAGACGGTTTTCGTCCCCGCGGTTTCGTCGGAATGTCCAAAGATTACGCGAAAAAGTCAGTTTCTTTTGCCGTCACGCCGAGGTCCCACAAAAGGCGCGACAGCACGTATTTGTCGCGGATGTCCTTTGTCGCGGCGAAAACGGTGGAAAGATGCGCCTCCGTGCCGATCTCCGCCGGCGATTTCGGCGCGCCGATGCGATCGAGTAGCGTCTCAATCTCCGCCGATGCTGGGATTTCCTCGTCGATGACGCGCAGGATCGCGTCCCATTTTCCGAGGATGCCATCGAGCCGCGCGTGATGCGCCGCCACGTCGTATTTCTGCTCTTTTTCTTCGAGCGCGATCATCGCCTCCGCGCCGCGCCCGAGAAGTGCGCGGAGCGTTTCGCTCCATTTGCCGTAGTCGAACGCCTCGGCGTGCGCGCATGCCGCCGCGCGATCCGGGGTGATTTCTTTCAGTTTTTCATAGACACGCGCCGCCAAAAGCGTGCCGATCGCGCATTGGATGCCGTGGAAATCGACGGGTGTGCCGAATTCGAGCCCGCGCATATCCCAAATATGCGAGATATAATGCTCGACGCCGGACGCGGGGCGCGAAACGCCCGCGTAATTCATCGCGAGTCCGCCGATGACAAGTCCCTCAAATACAGCGCCGACCGCTTCTTCGTCGCGGCGGAGCAGACCGTCCGCGTGCCGGACGCAAAGATAGCGCGCCGCGCGCACGAGCGACGCCACGGTCTCGCAGTAATATTCCCCGTTGATCAGATGCGAAATGCGCCATTCGGCGATGCTCACGTATTTGGCGATCATGTCGCCGAGCCCCGCCCAAAGCATCCGCATCGGCGCTTCTTTCAGCACATCGGTATCGCCCAGAATGACGTTCGGGCAGACCGACGGCACGGAGACCTTCAAGCCATCCCGCTCCATCGAGGAGGATGCCGAGGCGTAGCCGTCCATCGACGGCGCCGTGCCGACGATCAGATAGGGGCGTTTCGCCGTTTTGGCGAGGAGCTTGCCGATGTCGTTGATGACGCCGGAGCCGACGCCGATGATCCTATCGCACGACGCGTCAAAATGCAGGACCGCCGCGCCGACGGCGCGTTCGTCCGGCTTGACCGGCTCTTTGCCGAACAAATACCGCGAAACGGCGATGCCCGCGCCGCGCAAAATTTCTTCGACGCGTTTCCCCGCCGCCGCGTAAGTATTCTCATCCGCCAGCAAAAAAATCTTTTTTGCGCCGTAGCGCGCCGCGAGCTCCGGCAAACGCGCGATCACGCCCTTGCCGACGATCACGTCGTCCGGCCCCGCGCGGTGCGTTTTACCGCAAGCGCAGTCAAATTCGGTTTTCAAATCGAAATTTTGCAAATTCATAGGATGCTCCAAAAAGAAAGCGGCGGCGCACCCGCCCCCGCTTTCCGATTCTTCTTTTTACTGTGCCGCTTTGACGATGACGGTAAAGTCGTCGGATTTCAGCGACGCACCGCCGATCAGACCGCCGTCGATGTTCTCTTTCGAGAGAAGCTCCGCCGCGTTGCCCGCGTTCATCGAGCCGCCATACTGGATCGTCGTCGCTTCGGCGACTTTCTTGCCGTAAAGCGAAGCCAGAACGTCACGAATCTGTCCGCAGACCTCGTCTGCCTGATCCGCCGTCGCGGTCTTGCCCGTGCCGATCGCCCAAACGGGCTCGTAAGCGATGATGACGTTCGCCATCTGCTCCGCGCTCACGCCGAGCAGCGCGATCTTGGTCTGTCTCGCCACGGTCTCGTAGGTGACGCCCTGCTCGCGCTCGGTCAGCGTTTCGCCGACGCACAGGATCACGTTCAGCCCGTTCGCGAGGCCGGCTTTCAGACGACCGTTCACGGTCACATCCGTCTCGCCGAAATACTGGCGACGTTCGCTGTGACCGACAATGACGTATTTCACGCCGCATTCCGCGAGCATCTCGCCCGAGATTTCGCCGGTATAGGCACCCTTGGCTTCCATATGGACGTTCTCCGCGCCGATTTCGATGTTCGTGCCGGCGGTGGCGTCGATCGCCGCGTCGCCGTAATCATAGGTCGCAAACGCGGAAGCCTTTTCCACCAGCGTACCGGCGGAGACGATCAGCCCGCCCGTCGTGTCGCTCTTCTTGTTGTAGAGGTTGATCGCGCCGGACGACGCCGCCATCTCAAGCGACACCGCGCCGGTGAAGAGGGTCGAGATTTCGTTCGTCCAAACGCCGGTCTTGCCGACGCCGTCCACCGTCAGCGTCGCGGG
>CALEJO010000038.1 GCA_937898155.1 uncultured Clostridia bacterium
GATTTCCTCGAAGCCCGTCATCATGCTGACCGCCAAAGGGGAAGTGTTCGACAAGGTGCTGGGGCTCGAGCTCGGCGCGGACGATTTTCTGACGAAGCCCGTCGACATGAAAGAGCTGACCGCGCGCATTAAGGCGGTGCTCCGCCGTTGCCAGATGCAGGAGACCTCCGCAAACGACAAGACCGTGAAATACGACGCGCTCGAAATCTCCCTTGAAAAATACGAGCTCAAAGTCAACGGCAAGGTCGTGGACCTTCCGCCGAAAGAACTGGAACTGCTGTATTTCCTCGCCTCCAACGAAAACCGCGTGTTCACGCGCGATCAGTTGCTCGATAACGTCTGGGGCTACGATTATTACGGGGATTCCCGCACCGTAGACGTTCACATCAAGCGTCTGCGCGAAAAACTCGAGGGTGTCAGCGAAAAATGGGCGCTGAAAACCATCTGGGGAGTCGGATATAAGTTTGAGCTGCACGAGTAAATGAGGCGCTTTTTGTGAAAAAAAGTATTTTTATCCGCTATATTTCGACCTTCTTGCTGATCATTTTCGTGAGCTTTCTGATTCTGACGCTGATCATCAGCTCGATGACCGTCCGATCGGAAAACGCGCAAAGACGCATGGTGGCGCAGAATACGGCGGAATATATCAAAGAATATCTGATTTCGGAGCCGTCGATCCCGCTGCCGCTGACCTTTGAACAGTTCATCGCGCTGAAAGAGAACGACATCTCCACGATGATCGACATTCTCTCCAAAAACGCGGAGAAAATGACGATTTTCATTACGTCGCCGAACGGAAAAATCCTGGTCTGCACAGACGATCTGTATCACGGAGCCATTCAGGATAAAAAGGTGCTGGAAGCGATCACGGGCAACGACAAAACCCACCTTTATTCCGATATGGGCGGGCTTTTGCCGCAACGGTGCGGCGTTTTCGTCACGCCGTTCATCTATAAAGAGAGCACTGTTCCCGCGGGCGCGCTGATCGTCTGCTACGGCGCGGATCCGATCAACGATCTGACGATGAGCACGATCCGCACGATCGTGCTGGCGAGCTTGTGGGTGATGATCGCGAGCTTCGTCGTCATCTATTTCATCACGGAAAAGATCGTGTCTCCGATCAAACAGATGACGCACGCGACGCGCGAATTCGGAAAAGGGAAGTTTGACGTCAAAATCCCCGTCGAGGGCGAAGACGAGATTGCCGAGCTCGCTACGGCGTTTAATTCGATGGCGGACTCGCTCGCTAATTACGAATATACGCGAAGTTCGTTTATCGCAAACGTATCGCACGATCTGCGCACGCCGATGACGTCGATTTCCGGCTTCATCGACGGAATTTTAGAGGGCGCGATCCCGCCCGAGAAACAGCCCTACTATCTCGAAATCATCGGGCAGGAGGTGAAGCGCCTGTCGCGCCTCGTTTCTTCGCTGCTCGACATTTCCCGCATGGAATCGGGCAACCGGAAATTTGAGAAAACGCCGTTCGACATCTGCGAAATGGCGCGCATCATCCTGCTTTCTTTCGAATCGAAGATCGACGCGAAAAAGCTCGACGTGACCTTTGACGCGCCGGACGAACGGCTGAACGTCTATTCCGACAAGGACGCGATCAACCAGGTGCTCTATAACCTTTGCGACAACGCTGTGAAGTTTGCACGCGAGGGCGGGCAATATCGCATCACAATCAGCGAGGCGCAAAATCGCGTGCTGGTGAAGGTTTATAACGAGGGCGAGGGCATCGCCGCGGCGGACGTCCCGCACATTTTCGACCGGTTCTATAAGAGCGACAAGAGCCGCGGGCTGGACAAAACGGGCGTCGGGCTTGGGCTCTATATCTGCAAGGCGATCATGGACAATCTCGGCGAATCCATTTCCGTGCGCAGCACGGAGGGAGAATTCTGCGAGTTTACGATCTCCGTCACGAAATATAAAGGAAAACTGCCGGCGGAATTGCCGCCGCAAAAAGAAGATTGACAAACGCGACGCGATCGGATATCATAAACTCGGGCTGTCGAAACCGACAGCCCGAAAAATAGAAAAGCCGACGCTCCATACCGATTCCGAAACGACCTTATTTTTTCACGTCCGGATATGGAGAGCACGGCGGATTTTCCCGTTCATCATCAGCATATGCCTTGCCGGAATGTGTGATACCGACGGAAAAATCGCGTTTTTTCCCTCTTTCCCGATTTGCGATTTTTATCGGAACTTCGGGCCTGTCTTTCAGACGCGGACATCCGCTTTTGCAAGATATTTTTTTCGGAGGACTACCATATGATCAAAATTTCTCCCTCGGTGCTTGCCTGTGATTTCGCGCATCTCGGCGCGGAAGTCGAAAAGGTCGAAAAGGGCGGCGCGGAGCTGCTGCATCTCGACGTGATGGACGGCGCGTTCGTGCCGAATATTTCGTTCGGCCCCGGCGTGATCCGTTCGATCCGCGCACAGTCGAAAATGATCTTTGACGTGCATCTGATGATCGAAGACCCCGGTCGCTACATTGACGCGTTCGTGAAAGCGGGCGCGGATATCATCACGATCCATTATGAAAGCTGCGACGATCCGATCGCCGTGCTGAAACAGATTCGCGCGGCGGGCGTGATCCCGTCGATCTCGATCAAGCCGAAAACGCCCGCATCGGTCCTCGGGCCGATTTTGCCTTATGTGGATATGGTCCTCGTCATGACGGTGGAGCCCGGCTTCGGCGGACAGAAGTTCATGGCGGACAAGATGGACACCGTCAAAGAAGTGCGCGACATGGCACGCGCGGCGGGCAGGAAAATCGATATTGAAGTGGACGGTGGGATCAACGCCGAAACGGGCGCGATCGCCGCAAAAGCGGGCGCGAACGTCCTCGTTGCCGGTTCTTCGGTTTTCGGCGCGGAAAACGCGGCGGAGGCAATTCAGGCAATTCGTTCCGCGGCGGAAAACGCGATCGCGTGACGCTTTCCCGCGAAAAAGCGGGAGAAATTCGCATTTACTCTTGACAAAAAGGAAGATTTGTGATAGCATATCTTATGCAAATCTTCCTTTTGTGAAGAAAATACAGGATGTCGGAGTCGCACGGCTCGCCCGATGTCAAAAGATTCGGAGAAGTACTCAAGTTGGCCGAAGAGGCGCCCCTGCTAAGGGTGTAGGTCGGACTTAAACCGGCGCGAGAGTTCAAATCTCTCCTTCTCCGCCAACAAAGAACGAACATTTGTCTACCATGGCAGATGTTCGTTCTTTGCAATTTGCAATATTTGGATAATATATCTTTGAACACTTGACCTTGTAATGGAATAATGCTATAATTAGTCGAAACATATCAATTGTTGGAGGAGCATATGGAGTTAAATGAATATAGATATGTTTGCAAAAATGCGCTTGATTTTTGCAAAGAATTATCGGACGACTCTGTAAAACTCATCTTTCCTTCTCCGCCATACAATATCGGAAAAGCTTATGAAACGAAAACAAGCATCGATGAATACATAAGCAATCTTGAGCCGATGTTAAATGAATTTGCAAGAATACTATCAGAAGATGGAAGTCTTTGCTGGCAAACGGGCAATTATGTGGAAGACGGCGAAATATATCCGCTTGACATATATTTTTATCCAATTTTTAAGAAACTTGGTCTGCATCTTAGAAATAGAATCATATGGCATTTTGGTCATGGACTTCACTGCACAAAACGTTTTAGTGGCCGCTATGAAACCATTCTTTGGTTTACAAAGTCAGAAAACTACACTTTTAATCTTGATGATGTTCGTATTCCATCAAAATATCCGGGAAAACGATATTTCAAGGGAGATAAGAAAGGACAAATTAGTGGAAATCCTAAAGGTAAAAATCCAGAAGATGTGTGGGAAATGACATTAGAAAGACTTGTCGATGATTGGGATGGCTTGATTTGGGAGATACCAAATGTTAAGAATAACCATCCGGAAAAAGAAGACCATCCATGCCAATTTCCAATAGAGTTGGTCGAAAGATGCGTGCTTGCATTAACAAACGAAAACGATATTGTTTACGATCCGTTTGCAGGTGTTGGATCTTCTCTTTTGGCTGCTTTAAAAAACAATCGTCGTGCATATGGTACTGAGTGGGAACAAAAATATATCGATATAGGATTAGAGCGAATCAACAGGTTAAAAAACGACATGCTTATTACAAGACCAATTTATCAAAAAATATGGACTCCTGGACCGAAAGATAAAATAGCAAGAAAGCCTGATGAATGGGGTGAAAACATATGAGAATTGCAAATATGTATAGTCATCTTAATGGACATGAGCATTTGCTTGTTCATAAGAAGGAATTATTGGATGAGATAATATCTGCCGTTCAGACTATTGATGCAAACAACTATACAAAAATAAGCAAAGCAAAGCCGTCATTTGGAAGAACATTTTATGACCAGAAGGCAATAAACAAAAAGTTTGAGGAAATACTTTTTCCGCAAGGTTGGCAGTCTGTAACAACCCCGTATTATGTTACGGGTGATATTGAAACGGCACGAGAAATAGCTAACATCAGGGAAAGAGAAGAACAGAAACGAATTATCGAAGCAAAGGGATTTGAAGCATACAGCACAAATAACCAAGTTGATTTTGTGAAAGATAGAGTGGCTGTTGAGGTTCAGTTCGGTAAGTATTTCAGTGTTGCCTATGATCTTCATGTTAAACATACTTTTTTCTATCTTCGCAATGACATTGATGTGGGTATTGAGATTATTCCAACAAAAGCAATGTGTATGAAAATGGATACCGGAGTGGCTTGGTTTGAAAATGAGGTCGCAAATGTAATACGAGAGGGACGATCCAATCCAACTGTTCCAATTGTAATGTTTGGTATTGAGCCAGAAGAAATAAGGATTTGACTTAAACGACTTTTGGTCGTACTTGCCTTGATTATACGACGTTTGGTCGTTCTTATACAAGTGAGAACCCTTGAAAATGTAGTGTTTTCAAGGGTTTTTGCTTTTTTTGTTTTCACTTTTTTCGGCAATTACCAACTATCTACCACTTATCGTTTTTCGGACGGTTTTTCTTTGTCATCAGAGGTCGGTTTTTCATCATCGGTTTCATCGGTTTCATCCGTTTCGAGTTCGGATAACAAAAGATGTTTTTGTCGTATAAATCCCGTTTTATCGAATGGCTTAAAAACAGCAACTACTGGTCATGTTTTTTGACAATCACCAAATCAAGACGCCGATGAAAGCAACAGAGCGCGGATGCCCTTTTGCCGGATTTTCTGACAAAAAAAGAAAAAGACAGGGGACACCTGTCTTTTTTTAATACTGCATACTGTATATTGCCGCGTCGCAGAGGAACAGTTTAATTTGAACGGGCTTTCCCACGATCTTTTCCCGGATGCTCGCCGGGAGCTCGACGAGGCGGGAAGCGGTATCTCCAAAGAGTTTGGCGGAGCGGAACACCTCTTCGCCTTCGGAGAGGAGCGCGAGCGTGACATATCCGCTTGCGCTGGTCGAGAAGTTGAGCGAAAGGGAATCGCGCGTCAGCGTCACCGACTTTGTCAGAACGGTGCCGCCGCTGAACTTCGCGCGGACGCAGGCGAAGCCGTCTTGCCGGAGCGTGCAACGCCAAAGCTCGCACGGGTGATCGCTCCGATAATTTCTGCTGAAAAACATCGAGATTTCATCGTCGGCGCCCTCGTGCGCGGATTTTGTCACGGTATGCCCGTGGCTGAGATAGCAATCGCCGTAATACCAGTTGCGCGCCGCTTCGGGGCCCGGTGTCATGAACGCCTCCGGAAAGCGGACAAAATGCTCGCCGTCGCGGGAGAACATAAAGAGGGCATCGGTCAGCGCTGTCCCCGTTCTGCCCCAACGGTTGATCATATACTGCCGATTCTCGCGGTCGGGGAGCGCCGCGATGCTCTCCGCGTCCTCTGCCCGATCGAGATAGCGCGTCGGCGTGCCGATAAAAATGTCGCCATAAGGACGGATGCCGTTGGTATACATTTCAAACTCATTGCCGTCACTGTATGTGATCGTCTTCGGCTCGGAAAACGTGACAAGGTCTTCCGAATAGCAAACGCGAACGGTGCGGATTCCGCCCCAGACGGGATTTTCGGGACTGCCGCTCATTTTGCGGGAATAGAGAATATAAGTCTTTCGCTTCGGATCGTAAATCAGCGTATTCTGACTGTCGAAATTGCCGGAGACGGCGAGACGGCGCCGAAAAGAAAAACGGTGTCCGTCGGCGGAAACGTAAAGGTCGAGCGTGCCGTAGCTTCTGCCGTTTTCGTTTTTCGCCGTGCCGCCCGCGAGGGCTTTGAAGCGCTCTTCCGGTAGGCAGGTGGGGTTTTCGTCCACCATGACGGTGAAATTATCGGTGGTCGGCGTGCCGATCCAAACGATGTTGTTGGCGCGATTGCCGAAAAAGTCGCACCCCGGGAGCTTCGGCGGCCAAAAATGAATGCCGTCCTCGCTTTCGAGAAGACAGAACGCGATGGGGTGCATCAGATGCTCGCAGGAATACGGCGGATAGGAGTTTGCGCCGTAATAAAGGAAATAGGTGCTTTTCCATTTCACAATGTTGAAATAGCCGACGCAGTTGCCCTCCCACGGCGCGTCAAAGGTATAGACCTTTTCCCGAACTTGCGGGTGACAAAGCTCTACGGCGCTTTCGCCGGACAAGGTGCATTCTTCGGTATCCCAAAAATAAAATTTGTGTTCCATAAAACGCTCCTGCTTCTTTTTCACGGTTTTTTCTTTATTTTATCACGACGGCGGGAAAGAATCAAGTTTTTTTCGTCTCGGCGGAAGAAATGATGGAACGGCATTGATTTTTTGGGGAAAATGCGGTATAATGAAACCGATATACGGCGCCTGCGATTCTGTGAATCGAACGACGGATCGCAGAAAGCGGACGGCATCCGCTTTTCCGAGTCGCAAAGCGCCGTTTTTAGCCAAAAGCGATGGATAAGGAGAGAATTCATTATGAAAAAAACAATTTCCCTGATTCTCGCGATCGCGCTCGTTTTCGCGCTCGCCGCGTGCGGAGAGCCGCCTGTCGAAGAAAACAACGGTGAAGTCGCAAAGCTTTTTGCGGACGGATATTCTGTTGTCATGCTTTCCTGCGATGAGGAGTCGCTGGCGGCGCTGTTCCAAAAGGACAACAGCTACGAGGCGGTCTATAAAATCAAAGCCAAGCTCACTCCGGCGCAATACGCACAGTATTCGGAAGCGTCGGCGAGCGAGGATTCCGAAAAGGATGTCGCCGAGTTTCTGAAAGGGCTTGACGGTGTGACCGTGATCGATATCACAAGCGCCGTTCCCACGGAGGAAATGCTGAGTCAATATAAAGGCATGACATTCGGCGAATTGGAAAACGAGGGATTTGAAAGGAGCGGATATTCCGGCGATGAGGGCATTTACGTCTTTTTTTACGACGGGCCGCTTTACAGTGTGATGGTTTCTCCCGAGGATGGCGTTCTCATTGAGGATATGGACGATTATTCCGAAAACGACATTCGCGCGCTGAAAATCGGCGGTGTGGAATTTTGCGGATTTTCCTTCGACATTCTCGAAGCGGAGGACTGATTGCCGAGCGGGGAACGCCGCCCGCGTTCCTCCGCTTCGGTCAAAAAAAGCCGCACAGGAGACGAACTGATGAATTTTACCTATGAAAAGGACTATGAATCCCGCCGTCCCGACGGGAGAACGACCGAGTCGCTTGCTGCGTGGACGGCGTTTCTGCGCCGTGTGAAGCCGCTTCTCTCGACACCGGAAAATTTGACGACGGATTCCTTTTTCGCTTGGAAAGCCAAGGTCAAAGACACTCTTGAAAAGCTACTCGCGCTTCCGGAGATCGCGGAACAGCCGACGCCGGTCCGCCTGTCTTCGGTTCAGCGGGACGGCTATCGCACCGAAAAATGGGAGTTCTATCCCTACGAGACCGCCGCGGTTCCCGTGCTTGTGCAGATTCCCGATTGCGCCACGGCGGAAACGCCGGCGCCGCTGGTTTTCTGCTTTCCCGGCTCGATTCACAATAAAGAATTCGTCGCGGGCGAGCCGCTTTTGGAAAAGCCGGCAGCTCGCTTCGAAAAATATCCCGATCGCAACCGCATGGGTCAGATCATGGCGGAAAACGGCATGGTTTCCGTGACGTTTGATCCGATCTCGATCGGCGAGTCCGCCTTTTGGGCGGAGCCCGGCGACCACGGCGTCCGTTGCCGCAATGAGATGGTCTATGGGCTACTGGAATACGGGTGGAATTTCATAGGGCTTTCCACCTTTCAGGCGCTCGCGTTTTTGCGCTTTTGTAAAACGCTCCCATTTGTCGATGCGACGCGCATCGCGATGTGCGGATTTTCGCTCGGAACGGAAACGGCGCTTCCGCTCGCGCTCGTTTGCGACGACGTGAAAGCACTCGTTTTCAACGATTTTCTTTGCGATCAGCGAAAGCGCTACGCCTCGGTGACGGAAACGGATGCCGCTTTTACCGGCAAGGGAAGCGAGCTTGTGCATATTCTGCCGGGCAAATTCCGCTATTTCACCTATCCCGACCTCTGCGCGGCGTTGGCACCGACCTATCTGGCGCTCAATGAGGGCGGCGCGGAAGAAGACCTCGACAAGGTGCGGCGCGCTTATGATGCCGCCGGCGCAAAAGACCGCCTTTTGATTTCGTATTATCCGCGCTATGCCGATCCGGCGAGCCGCCCGCACAAGGGGGAGCCGATGCCGGACTACGGACTTTCGCCGGAAACCTTTTTTGAATGGACCGGCACGGACGCGCCGGACCACTCGTTCCGCCGCGAGCCGTCGCTCCTGCTTTTGAAGCGTTGCTTCGGTCTTTGAGGAGTTTCGTCTGAGAAAAGACGGGAAAGAGATGTTATGAAAATTGAGTTTGAACACCGCCTGCCCGCCATGCGGATCGACGGCAAACAGAACGGCACCTATAATAACGAGGAGCTTGGCATTCCGGGCGTGCTGACCACGAAAGATTATCGGCTCGGCGAATTCATGCATCAGCTCCGCAACATCATTTACGACGATCGCCGCCTCGTTTTCATCGACGGAAAAATCCTTGCGTGCTCGAAGAATTGGATTCGCGATCACGTGCATGAGATGAAAGCGTTCAAGCATTGGGAATACGACCTCGGCTCGTTTCTCAACTTCATTCTGGATACCCAGCGCGATGACGGTCAGTTTTATGAACTGATCAAACAGCTGGACGATCGCCATTGGGCGATGGTGAACGACGATTGCCGCGTGTTTTATCCCGCGGATAACCTCGCGCTCGTGCGACTTGAACTGGAAGCGGACATCGAATATCTCGTCGTCGAGGGCGCGATGCAGTTTTATCGCGTGACGGGCGACCTCGAATGGCTCGCCCGTGCGCTTCCGAAGCTCGAAAAGGGCATTGAATATGATTTGTCCGATCCGAAACGCTACGACGCGGCGCACGGGCTCGTCAAGCGCCCGTTCACGATCGACACGTGGGACTTTTTCTACGAGCCGGAGAATCACTCGAAAAATGCGCCGGATCGGCGCATTTCCGAAAAAACGCCGATGTCGATCATGCACGGCGACAATACGGGCGTCTATCAGGCGATGTGCCAGCTCGCGTTTATGAATCGCAAGCTCGGAAACGAAGAAAAGGCGCTCTCGTGGGAACGTCGCGCCGAAACGCTGAAAGAAAATATTTTCAAATATCTTTATAACGGCAACTTTTTCATCCATCAGCTCCACCTCGGACACGACGGCGCGGATGACAAAGAGCGCGAGCGGCTCTCGCTCTCGAACGCTTACGCGTTGAACCGCGGCATCTTCTCGATTGAGCAGATGCGCCGCGTGATCGAGTCGTATCTTGCGCTGAAAGAAAAGACGGGATATTTCGCGGAGTGGTTTTCGATCTATCCGCCCTATGACGATTTCATCGGCTACCGCCCCGGGCAATACGTCAACGGCGCGATCTCCCCGTTTACGGCGGGCGAGCTTGCCAAAGGCGCGTTCGCGTGTGGATACGAGGAATACGGGTGGGATATCCTTTCGCGCTTCATGGAAATGCGCGAACGTGACGGGAAGATTTATTTTCTGTATTCCCCCGTGGATTGCACGCCGCAGGATAAGCAGGGGCCGAGCGCGTGGGGCGCGGCGGCGCTTCTTTCTGCGATTGACGAGGGGCTCGCGGGCATCGTCGATCTCGACGCGGGATACTGCGAGATCGCGTTTTCGCCGCGTTTTCCCGTCACGGATTACACCGAGCTTCGCTATATCACCGGCTACGAGAAAACGGGCGCAAAGGTCGATGTGCGCTATATTTTGAAAGAAAACGGGATGCGCTACGACCTCGATTCGCCTGCCGAGACCGTGCGTGCGCATCTCTTGCTCCCGAAAGGCAAGAGCGCCGCGGAGGTGCTCGTCGGCGGCACACCGATCGGCTTCGAAACGTCGCTCGTCGGACCGTCGCGCTACGTCGATTTCACGGCGGCGGGCGCAAAGCCGCTTTCGATCGAGATTCTGTTCGCGGAATCTTCCGCAAACGCTTGACATCTTTTTTAGGGCAAGCTATAATAGAAACAGCGGAGTCCGAATTCATTCAAAATTTCGCGCGTTCGCGCGGAAAATCAGGAGGCGCACATGAAACTTTCTGTGCTGACGGGTGGATAT
>CALEJO010000039.1 GCA_937898155.1 uncultured Clostridia bacterium
CGACCTACAAAATCATGCAGTATTTCATGGTAAACGCGGGATACCTATATATTTTCACATACACCGCACAGGAATCGCTCTTCGCGGAGCATCTCGAAGACGTTTCCATGATCGTGAAAAATTTTGTATTTTAAGTCAGGCGAGTTATGACGGAACATTATCTCGATAACAGCGCGACCACGCCGCTCTGCGAGGCGGCGAAGCAAGCCATGACGGACGCGATGGCGCATTACGGAAACCCCTCTTCCCTGCACACGCTCGGCGTAGAAGCGGAAGCGATCGTCTCCGACGCGCGTGCCGCCGTGCTCGCCGCGCTCTGCCCGCCGAAAAGCGGGATACGCCCGAAAGCGGAACAACTCGTTTTCACGGCGTCCGGCACGGAGGCGAACAACCTCGCGCTGATCGGCGCGGCGACCGCAAAAGCCCGCAATCGCGGCAAAAAAATCGTCATCGGCGAGACCGAGCATCCCTCGGTGCGCGAAACGGCGAAGCATCTCGCGTCGCTCGGATTCATCGTTGAGGAAATTCCCGCGCCGCGCGGCGTATGGGATATGGAAGCATACCGCCGGGCGCTTTCGCCCGACGTGGTCCTCGTTTCCGCGATGCTCGTCAATAACGAAACGGGCGCGATCGACGACATCCGCACGATCGCCTCGATGGCGCGCGCCGCAAATCCCGAAGCGATCGTCCATTGCGACGCCGTGCAGGGATTTCTGAAAACAGACGTATGTCCGACTGCTTTTGCCGACCTCGTCAGCATCAGCGCGCACAAAGTCGGAGGTCCGAAAGGCGTCGGCGCGCTTTATGTCAGCGCGGACGCGCTGAAACGCCGCGTGCTTTGCCCCGTCATTTACGGCGGCGGGCAGGAACACGGCTTCCGATCCGGCACCGAAAACGTCATCGGCATCGCGGGCTTCGGCGCGGCAGTCAAAGCCGTCAGTGCCGAGTTGCCGTCTCTCTTTTCCCGCTTTTCCGCGCTCCGCGCCCGGATGGAAGCGGGGCTTGCGCCCTATGCGTCCCTCGGCGTGCGGATCAATACACCGGAAAGCGAGCGGATCGCGGCGCACATCATCAGCGTGACCGTGCCCGGCTTCCGCAGCGAAACGCTGCTCCATTGTCTTTCGGCGGACGGCGTTTTCGTTTCGAGCGGCTCCGCCTGCTCGTCCAATACGGGACACGCAAGCTACGTGCTTCATTCGTTCGGACTCTCCGACGCGGACGCGGATTCCACCGTGCGCGTTTCGCTCGGCGCACAATCGACCGAAGAAGACATCGACGCATTCTGCGCGTCGCTCGGCGAGGCGATCCGAAAGCTCTCGCGCGCCCATCGGTGAGGTGATCCGCATGAAAGAATATACGACACACAGCGCGGAGGAAACCGAAGCCGTCGGCTACGCGTTTGCGCAGACGCTTCGCGCCGGCGATTT
>CALEJO010000040.1 GCA_937898155.1 uncultured Clostridia bacterium
CCGCTTTTCTTTGCGAAAAGAAAAGCTCGGCAAAAGAAACGCGTCTGTGGTGCGCAGAAATTTGGTTTGTGGAGATTTTATGCCCCCGCGCTCTCCTTTCCCCGCTGACGCGGTTCCCCTCCCTCTCGGAGGGAGGCAACAAAGGAGAGCGCGGAGCGCCCACTCGGCTCGAAGTCTATGCAAACTTTTATCTGAGCGACTCTTTTGGAGCTTTTCTCGGTGGCGAGAAAAGCTCCAAAAGAAAATTAAAAATCATCTTGCATTTTTTGATTTTTGTGGTATAATAGGGAAAGACCGCTTGCAAAACAAGCTATGTCGCCAAAAAAGCCGGTGTGATGGAATTGGCAGACGTGCTGGACTCAAAATCCAGTGGTAGCGATACCATGCGGGTTCGACCCCCGCCACCGGCACCAAACAGGAATAATCCGAACTTCGTCATCAAAGGTGACGCGTTCGGATTTTCTGTTATGTTCGTTTATCCTAATTTTAATAAGAAGAAATAATACAAATGGGGGCTGTCCCGACAAAAGACAGCCCCCACACCGGAAAAATCCGGAGCGCGCAACGATTCGTTGCGGATTTTCCTTTGCAAATTGGTAGAATGTAAAGGGGCGTTGTGCTATAATAGAGGCAAACAGAAAGGAAGGTGCTGACCATGGCATTCGGAGAAAATCTAACATTTTTGCGCAAAAGCAGAGGGCTGTCCCAAGAGCAACTCGCGGAAGAACTCGACCTGACGAGGCAAACGATCTCCAAATGGGAGCTCAATCAATCCTCGCCGGACCTCGATTTCCTATTGCAGCTGAGTGATTTCTTTCAGGTTTCCACGGACGATCTGATCAAAAAAGATTTGATCAAAGGAGGAGAACCGAACTGTGCAAGCGACGAGTCCGCTCCCGATTCCCATCGCGCCGCTTCGACGCCCACACAAAACAATTTCTTTCTCCCGTGGTATTCTTATTGCGTCATCGTCACCGTCGCGCTCTCTTTGATCGGAATCCTCGCGTTTGCGATTGCCTCTGCCGTGCACCCGTGGACGACATTCATCCACGGTCATCGTTATACGGGGCTTTTGGGTTTTTTGCTCGGATCGCACACGTTTTGGCTCTTTATCGTTTTGTCGGTCTTGTTCCTTTTGGGCATCGGCGTCACCGCATATGAGATCATGAAAGCGAAACATCGGCAAGCGGGCAAATAATCCGCGATTTTCATAGAAAAAACCACTTCCCGCGAAGTGGTTTTTCTTTTCCCCTTATTTTTCTTTTTGCGGAACGCGATCGACGAGCCGCCCGATCCACGCAAACAGCCAAATCCTCGCCAAGCTGATGAGCGACAGCGAAAGGTAGAGCGCCGCCGTCGCGCCGAGCACGGCGAGCGTCATCTTGAGCGCATCGCCCCGGCGTTCCCAACGCGCCGCGATGTCGCCGTGCGGCGTCGGCACGCGCCCTTCGGCGAACGTCAGCTTCGAGACGACGTGCGGCTCGAAACGGAACGCCGCATAGCCGGGCTCGACCGGCCTCACGCCGAGGATGTACGCCGTCATGTCGCCCGAGACC
>CALEJO010000041.1 GCA_937898155.1 uncultured Clostridia bacterium
CGATGGCGTTGAACAGTCAGCAAAATCAACTTCTGAAAATGAAGGTTCTATTACTGCCACAGATGATTATGGTGACATCAATATCAATTATTGATTAATGTATTCATAGAAGTAAATGTTTTGATTTTGATCATACAGAATGCTTGAAAACAATACATATGAAGATGATGATATCTGGAGGTCTTTTGGAGTGACAGAAAATAAAAAGCGACTTTTGTTCGTATGGAGTGCATTTGTTATATTTGTTTTTCTCTATTTTGTAATCGCTATTGTCACAAAGGAGCAGGGATTTCTGTGGCTTTTATTGACGGCTTATTCGCTGGGAATTAGCATTTTTCTTTTGAAAAAGCATAGAATACAAAATAGAAAAGCCTTGATTATGCCGGTGATTTTTATGATCAATGTAAGGATTGGTGTAATAGTAAAGATAATTTTGGACGTTTGCTTATGATGCGCATGGGTTCGCCCATGGTGTATAGTCTCAAGTCCGGCAAAGATCGCACTTTGTATCTTGGCGCCACTCAGAGTTCTAAGCTTTTGCGTATTTATGATAAAAAATTCCAGCTTTGCGATCCGGTTTCCGGATGTTGGAAACAGCCTGTCCCTTATCCTGAGTGTGAAAGTTGGATTAGACTTGAATGGCAGATGCGAGATGATAGCGCATCGCGTTATTTGCTTGGCGATGGCGATTATTTGAGTATTTTTCGTGATTTGTATGACTTTTATAAGTTCGCCGATCCCGACACGCCAGCGCATCGGCGACAACCGGCACAATTTTGGGTTGAGCTGTTTGACTGGCAAGCAATTCCCTCTCTTATACAAAATTTCTATTTTGTATAATTAGCGAACAAGGTATCCGGAAACAAAAAAGAAAGCCGCCGGAACTCCCCTGCGGCTGTTTCCTTTATTTCTTTGTAAATCGGAACGAGAACGTTTCCGATGCGACGTTCTTCGCCGTCATGCAGATGCGGTAGATCGCGTCACGATTCCAGTTGCGCCGCAAAACGGGATCGTCGAGTGTGATACGTTCGATCCGCACGTCAAGCGACGGCGAATAGTTCATCACGCAGTTCCCCGCGAAGACGATTGTTCCGTTCGATACCATCGGCGTGTCCGCCGTCATCCAATGAAATTCGACCTCCGAGGGTCTCTCCGTTTGAATTCGGTCTTCGACCGTCACGATTCCGTCTTTCAGCTCGCCGTAGCGGATGTGACGGATCTTCGCTTCTTCGGGATAGGCGCCGCTCAGATCCAGCGTCATCGCGCCCGTTTCTTCTGCGTGTGCCAGCACTTTTGCGGAAAATTCCTTTCCGTTTTTCTGCATCACGCCGCCGATCGTCGGCAGATTGTGATACGCGGACTGCATTGTCCAGATGGTGTAGCGATTTTCGTTGAACGTGTTGGCGCAGTAAGTCCCGACGCCGGCATCGATCAGGATCGGCTCGCCGTCCGAAAACAAAATGCACGTGCCGAGGTCGTTATGATTGTGGCTTTCCGCGTTGTGTCCGCCCTTCATCGAGAAGCAAAACCCCCTGTGTGGGTCTGCATTTTCCCGCGCAAGAGACACCGCGATCCCGGGAAACCAGACGGTTTTCGGGCTGAAAAATGCACTCGGAACCGCTTCCCTCTTTTCGCAAAGATTTTTGAGAAAACGGTAGGAATTATAGGTAAAATTCAGCGATTTTTCCTCGTTTTGATGCGTCAAAGCAAAATTTTCGAGCGTTTCGGACTTCGCTCTGCGCCCGAAACGGGCGATTTGCTGATGCGGATAGCGATTTTTCGGTCCTCCGTCCGCGTAATTGAGAAAATAATCGTCACAGATATTGACATTTGCGATATATTCGCCCATTTTGCGGACCATCGGCAGTTCAAACAGCGAGATTTTGCCTGACGTCAGGTCAAAAATCAGCTCCGTGCAGTCAAAATACGCCGCGCCCGCCTCATTCCAATAGCCGGGGCCCTCGTCGCAACCGCCGTCTTCGTGATAAAACGACGTGAAGCGATCCAGGAAGACCAGCGTTTTTTCGACGATTGTTCGACGATTTTCGGTTTTTTCTTCACAAAGCGCCGCAACGGTCAGCACGTTAGAGCAGATCCACGGCGTCCAGTTATTGCATTTGTGCCCCCGATAGCCCATCCACCAGAATTCCTCGTGTTCGAGATACGGAAGGAGAATCCGGCGATTCAGTTCATACCGGATCCGCTGATTCAGAATCGGCGTCACGCGGTCGAGCTCTTCGCGCAGAAACGTCGTGATCATCGCCAAAACGGCGCCCGTTTCCGCGGAAAAGAGGTCGATGAAGTCCATTTTTTCATCATATCCGATCGGAAGCGGCTCGCCGGAACGATTGTGCGCGGGAATCACCCACGTCGATTCTTCAAGCATCATCCAAACAAGGTCGATAAGCTTCGGCAAAAAGCGCCCTTTTCGTTCGAGCATCTCGCCGAGAAGCAAGTGAAATGCCGAGCGGCGGCGTTTGAAATACGCCGCTTCATAGATCCCGCGGTCTCCCGTCTGCGCAAACAGCATATACGTGCTCGCCAAAAGCGGCGGAAAGTCCTCGCTTGCCGCTTCCTCCGCCTTTTGCAAAAGCGCGTCGTAATAGTCCGCGTGAATTTCGCACGAATCGAGGTCCGCAAACAGCCGGAACGCGGAAAGCGGCACGATCGCGTCCGATATTTCCTGCCGGAACGGCTCCAATAAATGTTCCATATCCATTCTCCTATAAAAAAATCAGGCGACAAGCGCCTGATTAATTTTTTTATAACGTATCCGCAAGCGCTCTGTCGAGCCAGATCGTGCCGATGTCAAAGGCATCGTAAAGCCCGGATTTGTTGCCCTGCTTCAAAATTTTCGGGTTTTCGCCGGTCGTCAGCACCTGAATGAGAATATTGTCCGGCACCTCGTGTCCGTCCACGGTTTTCGTGGTCAGAATCATCAGAAACAGATAGCATTTTTCCGTCATGTCTCCGTAGATGATGACATTCTTTTCTCTGACCAACGGTTTTCCTTTATATATTAAATATTTCCCTTCCAAAGGTTTCATTTCACTCATGATGGTATTCCTTTCCTTTGCCGTTTTGTTTATTATACCGCCAACGATTTCGTTTGTCAAGTTGTTCACGGCTCAAACTTAAAAATGAGTTCTTTTTCTTTATGATATCCGAGCACTTCTCTCGCGTATTTTTCGATATAATCCTCGCGCGGCAGACTGCGGTTATAATTGAGCTCTTCCACGTGCGTGCGCTGCTGTTCCAGAAGCGCTGTCAGCGCGTCGCGTTCGCGTTCAAGCTCCCGTCGCTTGATTTGAAGCGTGAGAATGGCGATGCCGAGCGCGACGACCGCGAGGATCAGAAGCACTCTCACCCATCGTTTCATTTTTCCTTTCATTTGGGACCTCCGTCATATCGGAATACGCAAATCCGCGCGACGCGGCATCGAGGACCCGCCGTTCGAGCGCCGCGTGGGTTTTTTTCTTTTGATGAAGCCGAACCTGCGCCATCCACGCGCCGACCGTGAGTTTCCAAAGGCGCACAATTTGCTTCCTCGCAAATTTCCCGGCGAGAAAAAACGGATAAAACAGCCAAAAAACAAGACACCGGCTGACAAAAATAATCTGATTCGCAAAAAAGACGACGGCTCTGCCGACCGTTTGCCGATACGCAAAAAAGCCGAGCGCGGCGGCAAGCAGTCCGTAAATGCGGATTTCCCCGCCGTTGACGTGGAAAAACCACAGTGTCATTGTCAGCGCGGCGATCAGGCAAAACGCCACGTCCTCCGCGAATAAAAGCCAACGCGCCGTCCTTGCGCCGCGTTTTTTCTTGTGCTTTCGGCGGAAAAAAATTTGAAGTTTCGCGCGCGGGCGAATGAACTCATAAAACCGTCCGGAAACCGGAAGATCGACGCTTCGCGCAATCCGGAGAATCCGAAATCCGTCATAAACCGCGCCGAGAAACACGCCCGGAAGAACGAAAAGCAGAATCAGACGGGTGGAATCGTAAAAAAACGAGATCATCTTCCCCTCGAAAAGAGCCCGCCCTTTTTCCGTTCGCTTTGCTCATGATAGATTGCGGAATCGATCTTCCCCTCGACGGTCATCTTGCCGCTTGCAACGTCGAGCGCCGTAATATGCAAATCCGTGCCCTCGATCAAAAGATTGCCGTTTCCTGTCACGAGATCCACGCAGACATCGTCGAAGCGAATGACGTCTTCGATGCCGCTGAGTGTGATCCGACTTCGATTTTCGAGCAGAATGCTTGTTTCTTTTTCTTCCGTGGGAGTCATGGTTATCATCCTTTCGCGTCGTTTTGCTGCATTATACGCGAAAGGCGCGATTCTTATGACTCGATGACCTCATAAAGCTCCGAAGCGTCGTTTTTCAGCGTGTATTCTTTGACGTCTTTGACGCGGACGCGCAACACGCGCTCTCCGAACGAGACCTCGATCACGTCGCCGATCTTGATCTGATAGGATGCTTTGGCGTCGCGTCCGTTGACGTGGACGTGCTCCGTGTCACAGGCGGTATTGGCAACGGTCCTGCGCTTGATGATGCGGGAGACTTTCAAAAATTTATCGAGACGCATGATGCTCCTTTCGGAAAAAAACAAAGCTGCCGAAGCAGCTTTGCTCTTTCCAACAATTTTATTTGTTGATCGCGGCTTTCAGCGTCTTGCTTGCGGAGTAAGCCGGATACTTCGTGGAAGGAATCGAAATGACCTGCTGCGTCTTCGGGTTTCTTCCGGTTCTGGCAGTTCTGCACTTTACTTCAAACGTGCCGAGGCCGGAGATCTGAACCTTTTCACCGCTCATAAGGGTTGCAGCAATTTCGTCTACCAAAGCATTGATGGAAACTTCGACGTCTTTTTTCTTGAGGCCGGTTTTTGCAACTACGGATTCGATCAGCTGAGATTTGTTCATGATTTTTCTTCCTTTCTTAAAAATTCTTGATTTTCTGTTTTACGCATTATAGTATAGCATCATTTTTTCATTTTTACAAGAGCTTTTTTCATTTTTTTTGCGATTTTTCACATTTTTTTCGCAAAAAACCGCATTTTTTTGACAATTAGAACAAAGAGATCTGATTCGTCTCAGAAAGTTTGTCGAGAATGCCGCAGGAATCGAGGATCTCCACGACCGCGCGGCTGATGCCCGTGCGCTGTTTGAGTTCCTCGACGGAGAGAAATTCGCCATCCTCACGCGCTTCTTGCAGCTTCTGCGCGGCGGCTTCGCCGAGCCCGGGCAAACTGCCGAACGGCAGGCGGATTGCGTTTCCTTCCGGCAGGAAAACCTTGGCGTCGGAATGATAGAGATCGACCGGCAAAAATTTATACCCGCGCCCGAGATATTCGTGCGCGATCTCCATCGCGGAATAGGTCGCGTCGTCCTTTTGCGTGCGCTCCTTGCGGTCTTTCGCCTTGATTTCCGCGAGAAGACGCGCGACAGCGGACTTCCCTTTCGCGGCGACCATACCGTCAAAACCGTCCGGCGCGGCGCTGAAATATGCGGCGTAAAAGACGATCGGCATATGCACCTTGAACCAGCCGAGCCGGATCGCGCTCATCACGTAAGCGGCGGCGTGTGCCTTCGGGAACATATAACGGACCTTCGCCAAGCTCTCGATATACCATTCATCAACGTTCTTTTCGCGCATGGCTTCGAGCATATTGTCGGGAATCACCTTGCCGGCTTTGTTTTTGCGGACAAATTCCATGATTTTAAACGCGATGCTGTTGTCCAAGCCATAGCGAATGAGTGCCAGCATGATACTGTCGCGGCATCCGATGACGCTGGAAATGTCGCAAACGCCGTTTTTGATTAAATCCTGCGCGTTTCCGACCCAAAGTCCCGTTCCGTGCGTAATGCCGGAAACCTGAAGCAGGTCGTTGAAGTTTTTCGGTTTTGCCTCAATGACGACAGGCATGACGAACGCCGTGCCGAATTCGGGCAAGCCGAGCGTGCCGATCTGGATGCCGCCGATCGCGTCCGGCGCGACGCCGAGTGGCTTTGTCGAAGCAAACAGCTCATAAACCTCGGGATCGTTCATCGGCGTGTCCATGACATTTCTGCCCGAAAAGCGTTCGAGATACTTATATTTCGTCGGCACATCGTGTCCGAGCTCGTCGAGTTTCAGAAGCGTATCGTGCAGATATTCAAATGTGAAATGCGTCGTGACGATATTCGACGTCGGGTCGTCCGCCGGATGTTGAACAGGACAGAAATCGTAGATTTCGTATTCCTTCGGCACGACGACGATACCGCCGGGATGCTGTCCCGTCGTGCGTTTGACGCCGATGCATTTCTTCGTCAAACGGTTGATCTCCGCTTTGCTGAGCGCGATACCGCGATCCTCGGCGTAGCGTAGCGCATAGCCGAACGCCGTTTTGTCGGCGATGCCGCCGATCGTGCCCGCGCGGAACACGTTTTCCGTGCCGAACAGTTCTTCGGTGTATTTATGGACTTTTCCCTGCACATCGCCCGAGAAGTTCAGGTCGATATCGGGGGATTTGTCCCCATAGAAGCCAAGGAACGTTTCAAACGGGATATCGTGGCCGTCGCCTTTCAGCGCCGCCCCGCACTTCGGACATTTTTTATCCGGAAGATCAAAACCGGAGCCATAGGAATGGTCGAGGATGAACTCCGAATACTGACATTCGGGGCAATAATAATGCGGCGGGAGCGGATTGACCTCGGAAATGCCCGCCATCGACGCGACGAACGAAGAACCGACCGAGCCGCGAGAGCCGACGAGGTATCCCTGCGATTCGCTATACCAAACGAGCTTTTGCGCGATCATATACAGAACGGCAAAGCCATTTTTGATGATCGAAGTCAGCTCTTTATCCAGCCGCGCCTCGACAAGCTCCGGCAAAGGATCGCCGTAAAGCGAATGGGCGCGATCGTAGCAGCGCTGACGCAGTTCTTCCTCCGCACCCTCCATTTTCGGCGTGAACGTGCCGTCTGGGAACGGGCGGATGTCGCTTTCAATCTGATCGGCGATGCGATTCGTATTGGTGACGACGACCTCGAACGCTTTTTCTTCGCCGAGATAGGAGAATTCTTCGAGCATTTCCTCCGTCGTGCGGAAATACAGCCCCGCATCGCGGTCCGCGTCGGCATATTTCATGCCGGCAAGCAGAATTTTGCGATAAATTTCGTCGGAGGGATCGAGGAAATGCGCGTCGCACGTAGCGACGACGGGCTTGCCCGCCTCTTCGCCGAGCTTCACGATCGTGCGATTGATCTGTCGAAGCGCGTCGTCGTTCGGAACGGTTTTGTTCTCGACGAGGAAACGGTTATTGGACAGCGGCATAATTTCGAGATAATCATAAAAATCCGCCAGCGCGAGAAGCTCGTCCCACGGTTTATTGTCCAAAATGGCGCGGAACAGCTCGCCCGCCTCGCAGGCAGAGCCGATGAGAAGTCCTTCCCGATTCGCTTCCAGCACGGTCTTCGGGATCCGCGGGCGTTTTTTATAATATTTGAGATAACTGTCGGAAATCATCCGATAGAGATTTTTGAGCCCGACTTTGTTCCTGACGAGCAAGCAGAGGTGCGAGGAATTCAGTTTCAGCGGGTCCGTATGGTCGGACATCGCCGCCGACATTTCATCCGGCGTCGTGATGCCGTCGTTTTCGAGCTTTGCGACCATGCGGTAGAAGATGCGTGCGCACATCTCGGCATCGTCCGACGCGCGGTGATGATTGAAATCGCCGAGTCCGAAATAGTCCGCCACGATATCGAGTTTGTGCTTCTTTAAATCGGGATTGACGAAGCGCGACATCGCAAACGTATCGAGATACGCGTTCTCGAACGGAAAATCGGCGTCCTGTGCCGCTTTGCGGATAAATCCGATATCGAATGTGGCGTTGTGCGCGATGAGCGTGCGGTCGCCGATAAAGTCCAAGAACGCACGGAGCGCTTCTGTGGTCTTCGGTGCGCCGTGCACCATGTCGTCCGTGATGCCTGTCAGATTCGTGATCTCCTCGGGAATCGGCACCTCGGGATCGACAAACGTATTGAATACGTCGAGGACCTCGTCGTTTTTGACAAGCACCGCGCCGATCTCCGTGATTTTGCACGTCAGCGCGGAAAGACCGGTCGTTTCAATATCAAAAGCGACGAATTCATCGTCGAACGTCCGCTCGTCGCCGGCGCCGTAGATCGCCTTTGCCTCGTCGTTGACGAAATATGCTTCCATACCGTAAAGCACCTTCATGCCGAGCTTTTCGGATGCTTTCATCGCTTCCTGATAGCCCTGCACGTTGCCGTGGTCGGTAATGGCGACCGCAGTCTGTCCCAATTCCTTTGCACGGGAAACTAACTTCTCAACACGGCAGGCCCCGTCGAGAAGCGAAAACTCCGTATGAACATGAAGGTGAACAAATGACATTTAATATCCTCAGTCCTCTTCCTCGGGCTTGAAATCAATGAGCTTTTTCAGTCTGTGGCTCAGGCAGCTCTTGCTTACGGGCGGATATGAGAGCATCGCAAGCTCGGATAAGCTTGCCTCGGGATTGGCAAAGCGCAGAAGCGCCGCCTCCTGAAGCTTGTCGGGCAATGAGTCAAGCCCGTAGAGCCTGTCTATCCTTCTTATTGCATCCATCTGCTCTGCCGCCGCAGCAACAATCTTATCTGCATTTGCAGAGTCGCAGTTAACCTTTCGGTTGATGCTGTTTTTCATGTCCTTCTCTATCTTTGCGGACATATGCTCCATCGCCGCAACCGGTGCGCCTATGGTCGTGAGAAGGTCTTCTATATACTCGCTTTTTTTGAAATA
>CALEJO010000042.1 GCA_937898155.1 uncultured Clostridia bacterium
GACGCAATCCGCCTTTTCCTCCGGCGTCAGTCCGACCGACTTTTCCTTGCGCGCCAGTTCGTTAATGCGATCTGTCCGTTCACTCATGCCGACGCCTCCTCAGTTCACGCCCGTGAGGTCGAGCGTTTCGCCTGCCAGCATCTTGTTCGTGTCCGAATAGAGCTTGTCGAGCATCGCCGTGCGGATATAAACACCCTCCTCCGCGCGATTGACCTGCTCGGAGAGCAGTTCGCGTTCGCCGCCCGCGCTGAGCCGATACGTCAGCGTTTTCGTCGTCGGCACGACGTAAGAATACGTCGCGTTGAGCTGTCTGACCGTCTCGCCGTCGATATTCACGTATTCGTCGTAGAGGTCATAAAATTCATATTCGTAGACCGTTTCGCTGTAAACGCCTGTCGTTCCTTCCGACAGATACGTCGTGACGGTCACGTAATTGTCCGCGTCGCCGCCGTAGTTCATCGGCTTTTCCATACCGTCGGCGGTGTCGATTGCTTTGCGGAAGAATTTCTTCGCCGTGACGTCGTAATACGCCTCGTCGTAGGTCAGAACCGATTCGGAGCCGTCGGCGCGTTTGATCGTCGTCACGATGTCCGTGCAGAGAATGTTGCCGCCCTGATCGCGGAGCTGTTTGCTCTTGTTCCCCGCGGAATCGTAGAGATAATACGTGATCGGATGATCCTTCGGCGACGTCTTCACACTCAAAAAGCGCGTCGGCGTGTCCGCCACAACCGTCATCGACGTGTCCACGTTGGCGGTCAGTGCCAGTTGCCGCGTGATCAGCACATAATAGAGGTCGCGCAGATTCTCAAAGCTGCCATCAAATTCGACGCCGAACTGCCCGAAGGAATATTTCGTGTCGTAGATCAGCGGAATCCTGCCGCCGTCGTCCTTTTCCACGTAAATCTGCTCCCCGTCGTCGCCGGACGTCGTCGCCACGGCACGGCGGTTATTTTCTTTGCCGGAGAACGTCAAACGCAGGTCCACACCGTCCTGTGCGGAAACGAGCTCGATGAATTCCGCGCTCGTGAAATACTCGTAATAGAGATATTCGCTCGTGAATTTCGCGATGCTCCAATCGAAAAATTCGTAATCCACGGCGCTGATCTTGGCGATCACGCCCGCCGCGGGCGAATAGACGTAATAATAGGAGCCGTCCACCTCATTCGAGAGCTCGCCGAAATAGATCACGCACGCGTATTCCTCGTAATGCTCATCCGATTCGTCGGCACAGTTGAAATAGAGCATGCCGTGGTTTTTGTCCGTCAGCGATTCGAGCCGCTCGGGATCGAGGTCGAGCCCGTATTTCTCATAGACCTCCGGTGTGAAGATCTTATCGCCGAACGCCACGATCTTTTCCGCGGTGATCGTCGAAAGCATACTGAGCACCTTATTGTAAATATCCTCGTTGAGCATATACGCTTTCGGATAGATCATGCGGTAATTGCTGTTCGAGGCGGAGATGCCCGCCTTTTCGGTCAGTCCTGCGCGCAGGATCATCTCCCGCTCGCCGTTTTCGTCGAGCCGCGTCAGAGCAAAGTCCGTCATATTGAAGATCGAATTGCCGTAATAGGGCGTGATCATCGTCGAGATTAAGCACGTGTTTTCCGCCAGCACCGAGGTCGAAAGACCGGATTGCAGGTCGTAAACCACGTAATAGGATGCCGTCAAGCCGTCCTCCGACGTCACGGTATTGCGTCTGCCGTCGAGCATCGCGTAATACCCCTTCGATGTCGTCAGCGCGTCGCCGACGATGATGCGATACGAGGTGCCGTCGTGAAGCGTCACCGTGAACCACGAGGGATCGGACGCTTCGTCCAGCCCGTAAAGCGCGAGGTCCTCCTCGGTGGCGCGGTCGTTGACGCGCGCCATGCCCGCGGGAGAGTTCGTGATCAGAAGACGCACCTCGCCGAGGAGCGTCGAGATCGTGTCCTCGCTCAATTCGCGCGTGGGGTCCTCGTCGAGATAAAAGCTCGTCGAGCCGTCGCTCTTTTGATAAGAGATCAGCGAATAGCGGTTATAGTCGTTTTTGATCTCCACGGAAGCGATCTCGGTGCGCTCGACCTTGCGCAGAATGAAGATGGCTTTATTTTCGTAGACCTCGCCTTCGAGCAACTCGGGAATGTTCTCGACTTCCTCGCGGATCATCGGCGCGATCACCGTCAGATACAGGATCAGCGCGATGAGCGCGACTTTCCACACGGTCTTCCCGGTCTTTTTCATGCAAAATCTCTCTTTCCGAAAATACCGAAATGGTGCCTGACGGCGGTGACTGGGAGGCGCTGGACTTTGCGCTTGCCTCGTCTGCGGTGGAAACGGCGGTTACCCGCCATGCCGGAACCATGGAGGAAGCCTATACGCTGATGGGGCTTACCTATGTGCAAAGCGGCAAAGACCTTACCGGTGTTTCCAAAATCGTTGTTACCGGCGGCAGCCTTATTCACACCAAACGCACCAAAGAGATCGCCGCCCACGGCCTTTACAGCCCGGCAACGCCCCAATCGCTCAAACCCAAACGGTCGGAAATTCTGGTTGACCGAAGCTATTTTCTTTCAGCCATGGGCCTTCTTTCGGAGAGTGAACCGGAAATTGCCCTGCGCATTATGAAAAAGGAGCTGGAGAACGATGGAATTACAGAATAAAAAAATCCCCGAAGGCGAATTTATGGCGCAGCGGGCCGAGGTACTGGCCCAATGGCCCACCGGTCGGGACGTGGATTTGGAAGAGGCGGTGGACTATCATAAAGCACTTCCGGAAAACAAGATTTTCACCGTGAAGCTCAACGCCGCCAAGGCCGAGGGCCGCACGCTGGTGGAGCCGCGTGCCGGCGTTTCCGTTGTCGAAGAGCATATCAAGCTCATGCAGTACCTTGAAAAGTACGGTCATGTCGATCTTTTGCCCTCGACCATTGACAGCTATACGCGCCTCAACC
>CALEJO010000043.1 GCA_937898155.1 uncultured Clostridia bacterium
GGAGCCGTCCACGATGATCCGCGAGCGTTTCCCTGCGCAAAAAGCGAGAGACATTGATAATCTTCTCGCATGTCTGCGCCGTTTCATCATCCGTGACGAAAACGAATAAATCCTCACCCGCGATATAAATGCTCTCCGTCCGCGAGCGGATGAGCGGCGTCGGGCAGACGGTCATACCGATGCCCTTTTCGGTCAGCGCGGCGCGCAGTCGCGCCATAAAAAGATAGCCGAGCCCATACTTATCCGTCACGGCGCACGTGTGCTTCGCACGGGTGCGGAGGGTGTCGAGCGTCCGCTCCCCATGCACGCCGATCGCGGAGAGATAGCGTATTTTGACCGTGCCCTTTTTCGCGCGGCGGAATGAGCCGACGAGCCGTCCGATCGCTGCGTCGGCTTTCGGGAATAAAAACGCCGGCTCGGAAAGCTCCGTCAGCTCCCGCGCCATCCGCCCCGCCGTGAAGAGATAGCGATACGCCGTGCGATACGCCTCCGATTTGTGGCGCGAAAGCGAAATGATCTCCTCCCGCCGACGCGAAAGCGCCGCGAAATCGAACGCTTCGCCGAGATTGAGAATCCGCTCGACCGCGCCCGGAAACTTCGGATCGGTCATGTGCGGCGCCGTGCCGTCGATGACCGCCGTGCCGAGCGACGGGATCAGCACGCCGTCGAGCGAATCCGTATCCGATGAGCAATAGTAATATTCCGTTTCCAGCCCCCGTGTCTCCGCCTCGATGCCGATCTGCCGCACGAGGGTGGATTTTCCCGTGCCGGGCCCGCCTTTTAGGATCGTGATATGCCGGAGCGTTTCCGGCGAAAAAATATCGTCATACAGACTGCAAAATCCCTCTTCCGTATTGGCGGCGGCAAAAAACGCGTTCTCCCGATGCTCCACTTGCTCCTCTTTTCCCCGCCGAAAGCGTTTTTTCGGCAGTTTTCTCTCATATTCATCGCCATTGTATGCGCTTTTTTCGTTTTCGGTCCGTTGTTTTGCCGAAATTATCACGTTTCTTTGGCTAAATTTTGAAATAGGGCTTGACAGCGGGACATTCGGCGGTGTATAATGACCGTTGAGAAATTATTTCTCTTTGCACCTTTTTATTGCGGAGGGAGGGATATATAAAATGGCTGAGATCAGAGTAAAAGAAAATGAATCGCTTGACAGCGCTCTTCGCAGATTCAAGAGACAGTGCGCACGCTCCGGCGTCATCGCGGAAGTCAAGAAGAGAGAGCATTACGAAAAGCCCAGTGTCAAACGCAAAAAGAAATCAGAAGCAGCAAGAAAGCGCAAATTCAAGAGCTGATTGCAGCAAACATGCCTCGCGGAAGCCAAAGCCAAGCGGGGCTTTTGTTTTCCCCGTTAAAAGCCGCGAAACGCGGTAAAAATAAAGGAAAGAACATGGAAAAGAAGTCTTATCTCGAAATCGCCAAGATCATCAATACCCACGGCGTGCGCGGCGAAGTCAAGCTCGATCCGTGGTGCGACAGCCCCGAGCATCTGAAAAAAATCAAACATCTTTATTTGCAGGACGGGACGGAATTTTCCGTTTCTGGCGTGAAGCTGCTGAACGGCGGGTTCGCCGTTTGCAAGCTCGGCGGCGTGGACACGGTCGAGGCGGCGATGCGGCTGAAAAACAAGGTGCTTATCACGCGCCGCGAGGAAATCCCGAAGGCGGCGGGCGCACATTTCATCGCCGATCTGATCGGACTGCCCGTGATCGACGCGGAAAGCGGCATCAAATATGGCGTGCTCGACGACGTGATCGAGAGCGTGGCGCAGGAAATCTACGCCGTCAAAACGGAAGCGGGCGAAACCGTGCTGCTCCCGAACGTGCCCGCGTTCGTCCGTCGCGTCGACGAGGATGAGGGCATCTTCATCACGCCGATCGACGGTTTCTTTTCGTGAGGTGCCGCCATGCGCTTTGACATTATGACGCTCTTCCCCGACCTCGTGGAAACGGTGCTTTCTGAAAGCATCATCGGGCGGGCGAGAAAGGCGGGCATCCTCGATATCCGCACTTATAACATCCGCGATTATTCCAAGGATAAGCACCGCCGCGTGGACGACACGCCTTACGGCGGCGGACGCGGGATGCTGATGAGCCCCGTGCCGATCTACGACTGCTATTCCGCCGTCGTTTCGCCCGAAACGAACGACTCCCGGCGCAAGCACGTGATCTATCTTTCGCCGCAGGGCGCCGTGCTGACACAGGCAAAAGCCAAGGAACTGGCAGACAATTTCGACGACCTGATCTTGCTCTGCGGGCATTACGAGGGCATTGATCAGCGCGTCCTCGACGAAATCGTGGATGAGGAGATCTCCATCGGCGATTACGTGCTGACGGGCGGCGAGATCCCCGCCTGCATCCTCGTGGACGCGGTTTCCCGCATGGTTCCCGGCGTGCTCGCCGACGAAGAATGCTTTGAAAAAGAGAGCTTCACGACGGACTATCTGCTCGAATATCCGCAGTATACCCGCCCCTACGAATTTCACGGCATGGTCGTGCCGGAGGTGCTGATCAGCGGGCATCACGCGAACATCGAAGCGTGGCGCAAGGAAAAAGCGATCGAGAAAACGCGGCTCGCGCGCCCCGATCTCGCCGCGCGGATTCCCCCCGAGGAGCCGCCGAAGCCGAAGCGCCGCAAAAAGAAGCCCGCGCAAGAAGAATAATTCCGAAAAGGAGGAGACGCCATGACAGAAAAAAAGAACAGCGCCGGCTTAACCGTCGCACTGATGATCCTCGTCACGCTCTTCTCCAAGCTTTTAGGCATGGTCCGCGGCATACTTGTCGCAGGCATTTTTGCCGACAGCCCCGCCGGTGTCGCGTTTGCGGCGGGGAGCCAGATTCCGCTCGCCGTTTTCGATATGCTCTTTTCGGCGGCGGTGCTCGGCTCGTTTTTACCGATCTATCGCGGTGCGCTCTTGACCGATCCGGCACGGGCGCGCCGTTTTTCGTCTTCGTTTCTCGGTGCCGTCACGCTCGCCACGGCGGCGATCGCCGCGCTCGGCGTGATCTTTGCCGCACCGATCCTCTCGCTGAGCGCACCGGGGCTCGAAGCGGAGACCGCCGCGCTTGCCGCGCGCCTGCTCCGCCTCATGTTCCCCGCGATGATCTTCGCCGGCGTCACCTATATGCTGACGGGAATTTCGCAGTCCCACGAACGCTTTTTGCTTCCCGCGTCCGTTAGCGCGATCTCGAATCTCTTCTTGATCGGATACCTGCTTTTCTGCGGCGGCGAGCCGGATGAAAGGACAGCGATCGGGCTTTCGATCGCGTATCTCGTTTCGTGGAGTGTGCAGTTTCTGACGCTCGCGATCCCGCTCGGCGCGCGTCGTCTGCTTCCCTTGCCGACCGTCCGCGTTTCGGACGATCTGCGCCTCGCGTTGCGCCGCTCCGTCCCCGTCATGTTCGGCTCGTGGCTGATTCCCGCGGGCACGCTGATCGCCACGTTCTTCTCGTCCTCGGTCGCGGATTCCGCGCTCGCCGCCTACACGTATGCGTTCACGATTGATTCGATCCTCGCGGGCGTCCTCACCTACGGCATCTGCAACTATCTCTTTCCGAAGCTCTCGGAAAAAGCGGCGTCCGGCGAAACGTCCGGCTTTTCGAGCGCGCTCGGTGACGGGCTTTTCGCTTCCCTCGCGCTCGTGCTTCCCGTCGCCGCCGCGGCGTTCTTTCTCGCAAAGCCCGCCGTTTCCGTCTTGTATCTGCGCGGCAATTTCTCCGAAGATCTCGCCGATCTGACCGCGCTCGCGCTTCGAACGCTCGCGCCCGCGATGCCCGCGTTCTGCGTTTCGGAGCTTCTCTCCCGCGCCGCTTACGCAAACGGAAAGGTGCGCCTGCCGATGCTTGCGGCTCTCATCGGCATCGCTTCGGACATCGGATTCGCGTCCGCGTTTTCCCTCGCGGGGAAGCTGACCGTTGCCGCCGTCGCCGGCGCGTTTGCCGTCGGACAGACCGCCGCCGCGCTGACGCTCGCGGTGCTTTTGCGCCGTGATTTTTCCGGCGCGTTCGCCGGAGCCGCCCGCAAAAAATGGCTCGTTTTGCTCCTCAGCACGCTCCTTTCGGTCGCTTCGATGGCGGGAATTTCGGCTTTTTTGCAAAAAAACGCCCGTTTTTCCGGCGTTTCCGGAAATTTTCTCGCGATTGCTCTTGTCTTTTTGCCCTCAATTATGGTATATTTATTATGTATGATTTTATTTGGTGCGCTCCCGCGCCCGAAGAAGAAAGGTGGTGACAACTCATGAACAGGTCGGACCGTCGTTCCCGTGGCGGACACACGGGAAGCATCTTTGAACGCTCGTTCGTGCTTCGTGCACTCATGCGGTTTGCCGACTGGTTCTATCTCGCCGTCGGGCAAAGCGTCTTCGGCACGGTTCTCACCTCCTATCACCGCCTCGAAGCGGCGTTCGGTCGCTCCCGGATCGGCACCGAAGCACGGGAAGCCAAATTCGCGCGCGGCCCTTTTATGCGCCATCTCAAAAACCGCATCGCCAAGACGCAGGAATCGAGTTTTCTGACTTCCGTGTTCAGCCGCTTCACCAAAGCGCTGTGGAAAACCGGCACGCGCACCGTCGCGTTCTTTTTCCTCTCGCTCGGCACCGCTTTTTGCGGCGTGGAATTTTTGCGCGTCAATACGTTCCGTCTCGCCACCCGCGGCGAAAGCGTTTTGATAATCGGCATTTCGCTGATCGTGCTTTCGCTCCCGCTCTTTTTCTCGCAGCGCAACCTCGGCGGCGATGTCTGTGACAGCACCTTCCTGCGTTCCCTCTTTTTTGACTTTCTGGACTATCGTCAAAACCGCATCTTGACTTGCGCCGAAGAAAAGCCGGCCAATCGTTTCAGCTCCGCCTTTTTGCTGACGCTCCTGCTCGCGGCATTCTCAGTCGTGATCCCCCCGCTTTCCCTCGTCATCGCGGCGCTGGTCATTCTTCTCATCGCGCTGATCTTGGTATCGCCCGAATCGGGGCTGATCCTGACGTTCTTCTTTTTGCCGTTCCTCACCACGATGCAGCTTGTCGGCTTCATCTGCGTGATCTT
>CALEJO010000044.1 GCA_937898155.1 uncultured Clostridia bacterium
ATCGTGCCGCCGACGCCCTCGCTCGTCGGACTCGAATCCGACACGCCGCTTTGCCGGCAGACGCAAGGGCTCTCGCTCAAAAACGTCGCCGTTTCCGTGCGCGACGAAGAAAGCGGAAAAACGATCTACCGCGACTTCGGCGAAATGCTATTCACGCATTTCGGCATGAGCGGACCGATGATCCTCTCCGCCTCGGCGCATCTGCGCCCGATGGCGCCGCACCGCTATACCGTTCTGCTCGACATGAAGCCGGCGCTCGATGCCGAAACGCTCGATCGGCGCTTGCTTTCCGACTTTGCCAAATATCAGAACAAAGATTTTTCCAACGCCCTCATCGACCTGCTTCCCTCGAAAATGCAGGAACCGTTTCTCGCGCTTTGCGGCGTCGAACGGGATCGCAAGGTCCATTCCGTCACGCAGGAGGAGCGCCGCCGGATCGGCACCCTGCTCAAAGCGATTCCCCTCTCCGTGACGGGCTTCCGCCCGATCACCGAGGCGATCGTCACGAGCGGCGGCGTTTCCGTCAAGGAGGTCTTGCCGAAAACCATGCGCTCCCGCCTCTGCCCCAATCTCTATTTCGCAGGAGAAGTCCTCGACCTTGACGCCTATACGGGCGGGTTCAATCTGCAAATCGCGTTTTCCACGGCGCGCGCCGCCGCGGAGGATGCCGCAAACACCATAGAAGGAGATTTTGTATGATCAACATTGCACTTGACGGTCCCTCCGGTGCGGGCAAAAGCACCCTCGCCAAAGCGTTGGCAAAGCGTCTCGGATTTCTTTACGTCGATACCGGCGCGATGTATCGCGCGATCGCGCTTGCCGTTTATCGTAAGCAGATCGCGCGCGACAATGCCGACGCCGTCTGCGCCGTTCTGCCCGAGATCGATGTCTCGCTCCGCTACGTCGCGGGCGAGCAGAAAGTGTTTCTGAACGGCGAAGACGTCAGCGGACTCATTCGCACGAACGAGATTTCGCTTTACGCGTCCGGCGTTTCCGCGATCCCGCAGGTGCGCGCGTTTCTGCTCGATCTTCAACGCAATCTCGCGCGTGAGAACGACGTCATTATGGACGGACGCGACATCGGCACGGTCATTTTGCCAAACGCCGACGTCAAGTTTTTCGTCACCGTCTCCGACGAGGAGCGCGCCAGACGCCGCCACGCCGAGTTGCTCGAACGCGGCGAAACGATCACGCTCGAAGAAGTCAAACAGACGATGGCAGAGCGCGACAAAAAGGACAGCACTCGCGCGATCGCGCCCGCCGTCCCCGCGCCCGACGCCGTTTTTCTCGATAATTCGGGCGATCTCGAACAAACGCTCGCTACCGCTTGTGAGATCATAAGGAGCAAAACCGGACGATGAATACAAAAGGATACCGCTTCATAAAGTGGCTTGTCAGGCCGTTTTATCGGCTCGTTTTCCGCCTCCGCATTGAGGGACAGGAGCATGAACCCGCCGACGGTGCCTGCCTGATCTGCGCCAATCATATCAGTATGCACGATATTCCGCTCGTCGGCCTCGCGTTAAAGCGTCCGATCTTCTTTCTGGCAAAGGCAGAGGTGTTTCGCGTCAAGCCCATCGCGCGCTTCATGCGCAGCTTCGGCGTCATCCCGATCCATCGCGGACAAGCCGACCTCGCCGCCCTGCATCAGGTGATGCGCGATCTCGACGACGGCAATTTCGTCGGCATTTTCCCGCAGGGCACGCGATGCCCCGGTGTCGCACCCGAGGAAACGGAAATCAAAAGCGGCGTCGGCATGATCGCCTACCGCACGAAAAGCGCCGTTTTGCCCCTCCATATCATCACAAAAAACAATCGCATCCGCTGGTTCCGCCGTATCCGCGTCGTCGTCGGAGCGCCGATTTCCTACGAGGAATTCGGCTTTGAAAAAGGCACGATGAAAGAATACGACGACGCCGCGTGTCTGATCTTCTCGCGCATTTGTGCGCTCGGATCGGAGGCGGAAAAAGGAGCAACCGATGAACATTGAGATCGCAAAATCCTCCGGCTTCTGCTTTGGCGTGCGCCGCGCCGTGGACGCGGTGACGGCACTCGCGGAATCAAAGCACACGGCACAAATCTATACCATCGGCGCGCTGATCCACAATCCCACCGTCAACAGCCGCCTCGCGCAAAAAGGTGTGCGTTGCATCGAGGAGGACGCCCTCGACGAAGCGCTGAAAACCGCGCCCGCAAACTCGATTTTCGTCATTCGCACACACGGCGTTCCCCTCTCCGTCACGGAAAAGCTCCGCGCTTTCACGGAGAAAAATCCCGCGGCGCAAATCATGGATATGACCTGCCCGTTCGTCGCGAAAATCTATAGGATTATGGATGAGAATACGGGCGATGATACACTCACGCTCCTGCTCGGCGACGCCTCGCATCCCGAGGTCAAGGGGATCGCCAGCCATATCCGTGGAGCGCATCGGATCGTCGCCGATTTTGACACCGTCAAATCGCTCCATGACTGTGGATATTTCCGATATTTTGAACAGAAACGAATCATTTTTGCGTCGCAAACGACTCACAGTTTGGTGGATTATGAAAAAAGCAAAAATTTTCTGAAAAAACTATATACAAACGTTGTTTTTTTTGATACAATATGTAATGTGACGGAAAATAGGCAAGTGGAAACCGAAGCACTTTCGAAAGAGTGCGACGTGATGCTCATTATCGGCGGCGCGAACAGTTCCAATACGCGCAAGCTGTATGAGATCAGCCGCCGCAACTGCGAACGGACGTTTTTCGTGGAATCCGCCGCTGACATTCCGGACAATATTATCGCGGTCGCCGACAGAGTCGGCATCGCAGCCGGCGCGTCTACGCCCGGCGACATAATTGAGGAGGTAAAAAACACCATGAGCGAACAAGAAAATTTCGCCGAACTGCTGAATGAATCATTCAAAACTTTAAATACAGGAGATACCGTTCGGGGCGTTGTCACGTCCGTTTCCGGCACCGAAGTCCATGTGGACATCGGTTCCAAAGTCACCGGAATTCTGACGCTCGAAAACGCGACGGATGACACGTCCGCCAAGCTCGAAGACCCGTTCAAGGTCGGCGACGAAGTCGAAGCCGTGGCCGTCCGCGTCAGCGACGTTGACGGTATCGCTACCCTGTCCAAAAAGAAGATCGACGCACACAACAACTGGGCGAAGATCGTCGAAGCCAAAGAGAACGACACCGTTCTCGAGGGCAAAGTGACCGAAGCCGTCAAGGGCGGCGTCGTCATCCGCGCTAATTCGCAGCGCATTTTCATTCCCGCATCGCAGACGCCCGTTCCGAAAGATGGCGATCTTTCCGTTCTCGTCGGCACCGAGCAGAAATTCAAAGTCATCGACATCAAAGAGGATCGCCACCGTGCGGTCGGTTCCATCCGCGTCGTGGCAAGAGAGGAAAGAAAAGCCCTGCTCGAAGCGTTCTGGGCAAATATCGAAGTCGGCAAGCATTACGTCGGCAAGGTCAAGAGCATGACCTCTTACGGTGCGTTCGTTGACCTCGGCGGCATCGACGGTATGGTCCATACGTCCGAGCTTTCGTGGCTCCACATCGGCAGCCCGAAGGACGTCGTTTCCATCGGTCAGGAGATCGAAGTGTTCGTCAAGGACTTCGACCGCGAAAAGAATCGCATTTCTCTCGGCTATAAAACCGAAGAAAGCAATCCGTGGACGCTCTTCACCGCGCAGTATCACGTCGATGACGTCGTGCCCGTCACCATCGTTTCGATGATGCCGTTCGGCGCGTTCGCGCAGATCATCCCCGGTGTGGACGGTCTCATCCATATTTCTCAGATCGCCAACAAGAAGCTCGCTTCCCCGTCTGAGGTTCTGACCAAAGGTCAGGTCGTGGACGCGAAGATTATCGACATCGATAACGACAATCACAAGATCAGTCTCTCCATCCGCGCACTTCTCGCGGAGGAAGAGCCGGCCGAGGAACCCGCGGAAGAGCCCGCGGAGGAAACCACCGACGCCGAATAATGCAAAACGCAAAGCAGGGGCAGTCACGCCCCTGCTTTTTCTTTTTCCCAAACGCCCTCGCAAAAAAGCGAGGGCGTTTTTCATGTTTTTTTCAAAAACCCCTTGCTTTTTGATGGAATATATATTATAATAATAACAAAAGTGGTGATTCGTGGTGAAAAGTGGTGGTTTTCCACAGTTTCAACAGGGTTTTCCACAAACGAAACAGAAAGGCGGTGCAATTATGTTTCTCGGTCAGTTTGCCCATGCGGTCGATGCCAAAGGGCGCGTTTTCGTTCCGGCAAAATATCGCGAAGAGCTCGGCGACACATTCGTCGTCACCTGCGGCACCGCAAAATGCCTCGCCGTCTATCCGATGCCCAAATGGACGGAGTTCACCGCTAAGATCGAAGAGCTCCCGCAGGCACAGGCGGCAAAGATTCGCCGTCACATCTTCGCCAACGCGTCCGACGTTTCCGTGGACGCGCAGGGACGCATCAATCTCGCGCAGAATCTGCGCGATTATGCCGGCATCGCAAAGAACGCCGTCGTGCTCGGACTCGGCTCCTATCTCGAAATCTGGTCCGAAGAGGATTGGAAAGCCGAAAGCGAAGCGGAAAGCGCCGAGGAAGTCAACGATCTGATGATCGCGCTCGGCTGTTAAGAGGCGCCTATGACTGAATTTTCACACTACTCTGTCATGCTCCGTGAATGTATCGAGGGACTGCAAATTGATCCTGCGGGCATTTACGTGGACTGCACCCTCGGCGGCGGCGGTCACTCCGAAGCCATCGCGAAACGGCTGACGACCGGCCGTCTGATAGGTATCGATCAGGACGAAGCCGCGATCCGCGCCGCAGGCGAACGGCTTGCCCCGTTCGACGATCGCGTGACACTCGTTAAAAACAACTTTTCGAATATTACCGCGATCCTGTGGGATCTCGGCATCGAACACATCTCCGGTGCCATGATCGACCTTGGTGTTTCCTCTTATCAACTGGATACCCCGGAGCGCGGTTTTTCTTATCAGAACGATGCCCCGCTCGATATGCGGATGGACACCGATGCCGCCAAAACCGCCGCCGATGTGGTGAACGGCTATGATGAAGCGTCGCTCCGCCGGATCCTTCGCGATTACGGTGAAGAACAAAACGCCGCGCGCATCGCGTTCGCGATCGTCGAGGCGCGCAAAGCGCACCCGATCCAAACCACATTCGAGCTCGTCGAGATCATCAAAAGCGTGACACCGAAAAAACTGCTTGCCGTCGGGCATCACCCCGCGAAAAAAGCGTTTCAGGCGATCCGCATCGAGGTCAACGGAGAGCTGGACGCCATCGCGCCGTCGATCGAGGCGGCTGTCGAACGGCTCAGACCGGGCGGCCGTGCCGCCGTCATTACCTTCCATTCGCTGGAAGACCGGATCGTGAAGCAGACCTTTGCGTCGCTGGCGACCGGGTGCACCTGCCCGCCGGACTTTCCGGTGTGTGTCTGCGGCAAGAAGCCGATCGTTGCACTATTGAACCGGAAGCCGATCCTCCCGTCGGAGGACGAGCTGTCCGACAACCCGCGCGCCCACAGCGCCAAGCTGCGGTGCGCCGTCAAACTATGAAACATTCACAAACGCACGGAAGCCCGTGTGATGTGGGGAGGGAAGTACTGTGACAAATCAGCAAACACAGGTGATGGATAATCCGCTTTGCCGGAAACTGCAAAGGGAATTCCGCGGCCGCGGTGTCAATGCGCCCGGCATCGCCGATACCGTCTCAACCCATGAAGTCATGCGGCGCGTTTCCAAAGGATTCGATCCATACGAGGACGCTGCCCCCACGTCCGTGTATCAGACGCAGACTGACCGTTCTGCGACCGTAGTTCACCGCGAGGTCGCCGCCCGTCAGGCGGCGGCCACAGCGCCGCGGTACCGTGCCGCGTCGGCTGCCGGGACCGTATCGGCTGCACCGACAGCACCGTCCCGCAAACGCAAGGTTGATAACGGACTCCGGATCAGACCGCTCGATTATACCGAAAGACCGTCCGGCCGTATGCGCAGCCGTACCTTTGAAGCGATCCGCAACCGCGGCTTCGTCCTTCCCGAGGATATCCGCGTTCCCGGTTACACGAGAGCGTATACCAGCGCGGCGAGAGTCCGCACGACAGCGGAAAAATACGAGCGCGAGCGCGAGGTGCAGATGAACGCCGAGCGCAGCGGCATTTACAGCATCCCCGTTCTCGGCGGCGCTTTGGAGATTCTCTCCGATGCGTTCCACTGGGTCGTTGATTCCTGCAAGAGCTTGTCCCGCCGTATGGCAGGACAGGTTGCCGAGGAGCGGATTTCCTCTCCGAAGCGTTCCGTCCCCGTCGGTGCGATCACGCTCGGCATCGTTTTCGCGCTGATCCTTTTCGTGGTGATTTATACCTGCGCGGAGGCGAACGAAGTCAAGCGCGACGTCAACGCATTGCAGCAGCGGCAGGAAGAACTGATCGCCGAAGAAAATGCGCTCAAAATTGATCTCGAACTTCGTGACGATATCCGTATGATCCAGGAGATCGCCACTGACAAACTCGGTATGGTCAGCAGTGATGCCGTAGACAGCCGCTTTGTTTCCGTCGCCGGAAGCGGGACGGAGATCGAACTCCCCAAGACGGCGGCATCTGACGGCGGTGAAGCGTCCGGCACGCTGTTTTCGGCGCTTCAGTCCTTTGCCAATGAGATCAAATACTACTTTCACTGATCCGGGAACAAAACTGAATATTTGAAAGCAGCAGTTCATACAATGACCAGGGTGAGGTGCTTGGAACCTGTTCGTTCGCTTTTGACGAGCGCGGACACGGGAACAACGCGCCGCACCCGGTTTTGGTGCTAAGAGGACAAAAAA
Organism: uncultured Clostridia bacterium; assembly: GCA_937898155.1. GTDB lineage: Bacteria > Bacillota > Clostridia > Oscillospirales > CAG-272 > QALR01. The sequence continues at coordinate 6,836 of CALEJO010000044.1, forward strand.
CGCCACGGTCGGGCGCGGTGCGGCAAAAATCTTCCAAAAACGCCCTCGCATTTTGCGGTAAAACCGGGCTTCATGTCTCTCAACATCCTGATTGTATCATGGACGGCCGGCGTTGTCTACTTTTTTTTCAAAAAATGGCAGAAAATAAGCGCGTGAGCCGGTTGAAAAGACACGACCGTACAGGAGAAAGGAGCATCCAATGGCAAACGTCGGAAAACGTGCGGACAGAAAAACGAATAAACGGACCGTTGTCATTTATGCGATCCTCCTTGTCCTCATGGTCGGGATGATCCTCGAGCTGTTCAAGATGCAGGTCCTCAACTACGAGCAGTACCAGCAGGACGTCATCGAAAGAATTACGCATGAGTTTGAGATCAACCCGAACCGCGGCGAGATTTTCGATCGTAACGGCAAACTTCTCGCGACGAACATTACGGTCTATACCGTCGTCATCTCGCCGCAGGACATCATCGACGCGATGGCAAAGGAACCGGACGCCGTCCTCACCTGGACGCGCACGGATGCGCTTGGCAGCGAGGTCACATCGACCTTGCCAATGAACCGGCTGATCGCCACGTTCTTTGCGGAAACGCTCGGCGTTTCCTATGATACCGTCATCGAGAAAGCCGCGAAGAACGGGCGATATTACGAGATCATTGCCACCAAGGTCAAGGACGACGTTGCCGACGTGATCCGCGCGTTCATCGACGAGCACAAGCTTCATCAGCAGATATTCCTCGAAGCCGGCACGATGCGCTACTATCCTTACGGCTCGCTCGCCGCTCATGTGATCGGCTTCACCAACGCCGACGGCAAGGGCATCACCGCCGTTCCCACCGTCGGCGGCAGCATGGTCCGCGGCGGCAACCCCAAGGTGCCGGATATCACCGAGTGGGAAAAGTACATCACCTTCCCCAAGGTGGCCGATCTGATGGACTGGGAAGCCTGCGCAAAGCGCAACAAGGAAAACTACTTTAAGCCCGAAAAGGCTCTGGTAGCCACTGTTCTTACCGGTCTGTTTGAACGCCTGATTTCCTTTATGGACTTTGCACCTGCCGCCGTTGCGCTCATTGACGAGGAGCAGCAGGATTCCGTAAAGGAGCTTTTCCAGGCCACGACCGATTTTG
>CALEJO010000045.1 GCA_937898155.1 uncultured Clostridia bacterium
CGAAACGTAGGAGCGCGAAATGCCGAGTCGCGCCGCCACCTCGCGCTGGGTGATCGGACGTGCGCCGTTCAGCCCGTAGCGAAGCACGATGATCTGCCGCTCGCGCGGTTCGAGGACCTTTTCGATGATTTCCCGCGCGCGGCGGCTTTTGCAGCGCAGGTCGAGATCGTCCGCGATCGTGTCGTCCACGCTGATCACGTCGAGATACGTCAGCGGATTGCCGTCCTTGTCGGTATCGATCGCGTCGTTCAGCGAGACCTCGCACGCGGTCTTCTTCTGCGAGCGGAAATACATGAGGATTTCGTTTTGCAGGCATTTGCTCGCGTAGGTCGCGAAGCGCGCGCCGTTCGCGGAATCGAATGTGTCGATCGCCTTGATGAGCCCGATCGTGCCGATCGAGATCAAGTCCTCCTGATTTTTGCTGGCGGTGTAATATTTTTTCACGATGTGCGCCACGAGCCGCAGATTGTGCTCAATGAGGATCGCACGCGCTTCCCCGTCGCCCGCGCGCATTTTGCGGAAATATTCCGCCTCCTCTGCGGGCGGAAGCGGCGGCGGGAAATTCTGCGTATAGGAAACTTTCAGAAATAAGTAAAGAAAATTCGACATCAATGCCGATAAAAAGCCGATCATAAACGCCCTCCCCTTTCGCCGCACGGCGGAAACTGCTCTTTCTCAATATATTCGCAAAACCGAAAAACTTGACGAAATTTCTCTTGCAAGAGGGAAAAATATCGTGTATAATGGGAGCAGAAAAAGAAAAAGGAGGGCTCCGCATGACACGGGTTGCTTTTTCCGTCATCCCGATTTTGTTTTCCGTCGTTTGGGTTGCCGTCGCGATTTTCATCCTCACGCGCGTCGTGCGTGCCGCCAAGCAATCGCGCACGAATGCCGCGTCGCCGCGCATCGTCGCCCCCGCGACGCTCGTCGTCAAGCGGACGGGATTCACCACTCATTCCGCGATGCGCGGTATGGGGAATCAAACGGCGCTTTCTGACACGACTCATACCGCATATTATTTCGCGACGTTTGAATTCCTGAGCGGTGACCGCATGGAGTTTTCCGTGGACGCCGGATTTTACGGGCTTTCGATGGAGAGTGACCACGGAATGCTGACGTTCCGCGGCACGGAATTTCTGGACTTTCAGCGCGACTGACCGCGCTTGACTGCCTATCACATTTTTTGAAAGGAGGACAAAACGGTGAACGAATCCGCGGAACGATATTCACAATACGCGATCGTCGATATCGGCGCGAACAGCGTCCGCATGAATCTTTACGAGATCGACACGGAGACGGGCGATTACACCGTCACGTCCTCCGCGCGCAGTATGCTCGGGCTCGCCGCCTACGTCGAAAACGGGGCGCTCACGGCGGACGGCAAAGGAAAGCTGTTTGCCGTTCTGCGCGAATTTCTGGCGCGCGCCAACAGCGTGCCGTGTGACCGCTTTTCCGCGTTTGCCACCGCGTCTTTGCGCGGTCTGCGCGGCGCTGACCGTATCCTCGCCGATATCCGCACGCGGCTCGGCGTGGAGATCGAGATCATCAGCGGGCAGACGGAAGCGCAATTCGACCTCGACGCGATTCGCTATCGCTTCCCCGACGTGCCGCACGGCGTCGTCCTCGATATGGGCGGCGGTAGCACGGAGATCGTGCCGTTCCGAAACGGCACGGCGCTTTCCCTCGACAGCTTGCCGATCGGATGCGTCGCTCTGACAAAAAAATTCGCCTCCTGCACAAAAAAATCTCCTTTTCCGAGCGAAAAGGAGATGGATGATATTCGCGCTTACGTCCGCGACGTGCTTTCCGCGCATCCCGCGCTTCGCGGGATCGGCGGCACGGCGTTTCTGATCGGCGGCACGGGACGCGCCGCCGCCAAACTGCAACTCGCCAAAACGGGCGAGACGCTGACGGACGGCTATCGCTTTTCCGCCGATGCGCTCCGCGAAACGGCGGAGGCGGCGTGGGCGGACGCCCGCACTGGCGGCGCCCTGCTCCAAAAAATCGTGCCGGACCGTCTGACGTCGATCCTGCCGGGGCTCTATGCCTATCTTGAAATCGCGTCCTATCTCGGGCTTTCCGATTTCATCATCAGCGCGGCAGGCGTCCGCGAGGGATATCTCTTGAACGTCATTCGGAAAGAGATTCTCCGAACAGTTCCAAAATCTTGAATTTGAGCTTATATTTCGGCTTTTCCCCGCCCGTCAGCACCTCGATCTGCTCGGGAGAAAAGCCGGTTTTACTGAGCGCGGCTTCGGTTTTTGCCATATTCGTGCAGAGCGCCGGATAGAGCACGCACCACCAGTTTTTGCCCTCAGCGGCACCGATCTCCACGCGCAGGGAGCGATAGGTCCCCGCGGGAAGCTGCAACTCCGCGTAATGGCGCGTCGGATAATGCTCCGCCGAAAAAAGGACGGTCGCGCGCGCCGATTCGCCGAGCGTGTCGAGTGTTTCGTTGCAGACGGCGCGGATGCGGTCAAGCGATTCGCCGAGCACGCGCGCCGCGCTGTCGGGCGTGTCCGCGTCCGCAAGAAGCGCCTGCATCTCGCGTAAAACCGCGTCGCGCACCGCGAGCTTGACTGCCTGATCGTGCTCGCTGTCGGAAGCGGCGATCACGTGGAGCCGGATCGTATTTTCATAAACGGCGAGGTCGTCCTCGCCCGGCAAAAAGCCGCACACCGCGAAAAACAGAATCACCATCGCGGAAAACACGGCAAGATAACGCAAAAAATAAGATTTCATCGTCAAATTCCTTTCGTCAAGTGGGATACCGATAGTATCCCTCGATTTTCCCGCTTTATACAAAAATGAGGAAATTTTTTCCTCTGATTCCTGTTCTTTCCCATCACGATCGCGGAGGTATTTTTATGTTGCCCTTTCAAAAAGCCAAATGGATCTGGGAAAACGACGCGCCGCGTCCCGACGAATACGCGGAATTTGTCGTGCGGTTTTCCTGTGACAAACAAAAAAAACAGACGCTCCTTATCAGCGCCGACTCCGATTACGCCGTCTATCGCGGCGAAACGCTCGTCGCGTTCGGACAATACGCCTGCTATCCCGACGAAAAATTCGGCGACGCGATCGACGTTTCCCCGTTTCTCACCGACGGCGAAAACGAGCTGACCGTGCTCGTTTGGTATTACGGCGTCAACTCCATGACTTATAAAATCGGGCAGGCGGGCGTGATCTTTGAGATCGTCGAGGACGGCGCCGTTCTCGCCTGTTCCTCGGAAGAAACGCCGTCCCGTCCCGCGACGGGCTATGTTTCCCACAAGGAAAAGCTCATCACGTCCCAACTCGGGCTCGCGTATGAATATGATGCGCTCGACACCGAAAAGCCCTTGACGCCGAGCGTCGCCGTGTCCGGTATTCCCGCGGAGATTCGCCCGCGTCCGATCGCCAAGACCGTGCTTCGTCCGCGCTCGTCCTCGACGCGCGTCATGGGCGGCACGTATCACCTTGCCGAAACGACCGATGCGCCCGCCGAAGATATGGCGCGGGCGGCACTGACGTTCCGCCGTGCGTTGCGGGACGAGATTCCGGGCGACGCGTTTTCCGTTCGGTCGCACGACGGCGCGCCCGTCTATTTCATTGTCGATCTCGGCAAAGAGGAGAGCGGCTTTCTCGACTTCGACCTGATCGTTCCCTGCGATTGCCGCGTCATGATCGGCTACGGCGAGCATCTGCGCGACGGCCGCGTGCGCACCTATAAGCGCAATTTCACCGCCGTTTATCACGCACACGCCGGGCGCAACGTCTTTCTCAACCCGTTCCGTCGGTTCGGCTGTCGCTATCTGCAATTTTTCATCGACGCGACGGAAGTGAACGTCGCCTACGCGGGCATCCGTCCCGTCGAATATCCTGTCACAGATCGCCCGATCCAAACGGGCAATCTCCTGCGCGATACGATCCGCGAAGCGTGCGTGCGCACGCTCAAACTCTGTATGCACGAGCATTACGAGGACTGCCCGTGGCGCGAGCAGGCGCTTTACGCGATGGATTCGCGCAATCAGGCGCTCGCCGGCTACGTCGCGTTCGGCGAGACCGCGTTCCCGCGTGCCTCGTTCCGCATGATGGCGTCGCATCCGCGGGAAGACGGGCTTCTCTGCCTTTGCGCGCCGGGCGGCAGTGACGCGCCGATCCCGTCGTTCTCCTGCGCGTTCTTCCCCGCCGTCAAGGAATATCTCGACGTGACGGGCGACCTCTCGCTCGCCGAGGAATGTCTGCCCGCCATGCGCGGCATCCTCGCCGCGTTCCGCGCAAAAAAACAGGAAAACGGGCTTTCCCTCAATTTCTACGCCCCCGCTCCGTCTCCTTATTGGAACTTCTATGAGTGGTCGCCCACGATGGACGGTCGCTTCGGCGAAACGGAGCCGTCTTACGAATGTCCGCTGAATGCCTTTTATTCGATCGCGCTTGCGAATTTCGCCGTCATCTGCGACCGCCTCGGACTAACCGAGGAAGCCGCACGGACGCGCGACGAGGTCAAGGCGCTGAACGAAACGATCGTGCGCGCGTTTTACCGCCCGCAGGATCGGCTGTTCGATTCCTTCCTCGACCGCCACGCAGGCACCTATTCCGTTCTGACGAACGCGCTCTGCGTGCTTTGCGGTGCGGCGGATACCGTCGATCCCACGGTCATCGCGGAAATTCTCGCGGCGAACGGCGCGGCGGGAACGGGACTTTCGGTCGTCCCGAATACGCTCAGCATGAATCTTTACCGTTTCGACGCGATGCTCCGTCTCGACGAGGCAAACGCACAGGCGATTCTCAATGAGATCGACCGCGTCTATCTCGGAATGCTCCGCGAGGGCGCGACGACGTTCTGGGAAACGCTCAAAGGCGATCTCGATTTCGATACCGTCGGCAGTCTTTGCCACGGATGGAGTGCTCTCCCGCTCTACTATTATGACCGTCTGCACGGATAAAAAATGCAAAAGGAAAGAAGCCGGCGCTTGCCGGCTTCTTTTTTATCGGATTTTCGATCGACGATTATTTCGTCTTAATGGAGTTCTCGTAGGACTCGATCATTTTCTTGACCATCTGTCCGCCGACAGAACCCGCCTGTTTCGAGGTCAGGTCGCCGTTATAACCCTGTTTCAGGTTGACGCCGACTTCGTTTGCGGCTTCCATCTTGAATCTGTCGAGCGCGTCCTTTGCTTCGGGAACGAGAGATTTATTCGATGCCATTTCTATACTCCTTAAAAAGTTGGTCTGTTTCCGTTCCGCTTTCGGAACGAAGAACGTCTTTTGACGTCCGAAAGTAGTATTTTCGTTTCGCGCGGTTTTATTTGTGGAAAAAACTGAAAATAAACAGCCACCACCGTGGAAAATTCTGCGTCACGACATTTTCTCGCACAAAAAACACTTTTTTTCAAAAAAAATATGCCGCTTTGCCGAAAATATGCTATACTGAAAGCGAAATAAACGAAAGAAGGCAAGAAAATATGAGCGTCAAACCGAATATGCTCCTTTATGAGATCGCGCGCGTCGCACGCGCGTGCGGCGATATCATCCGCAGCGCCGACCGCGATTCTTATCTCATCGACTCGAAAGCGGGGCATGGCAATTTCGTCACGACCTATGATAAAATGATCGAGCAAAAGCTGAAAGCCGAGCTGAAAGAACTTCTGCCCGACGCGCTCTTCGTCGGAGAGGAAGGCGACACGGCGGACGACATTTCGCACGGCGATGTCTTCATCGTCGATCCGATCGACGGCACGATGAATTTCATCCGCGATTATCCGGTCAGTTGTGTTTCGATCGGGCTTTTGCGCGATGGCGAGCCGTTCATCGGCGTAGTCTATCAGCCGTTCCTCGACGAGATGTATATTGCCGAGCGCGGCAAAGGCGCGTTCCTCAACGGCAAGCCGATCCATGTTTCCGACAACGATC
>CALEJO010000046.1 GCA_937898155.1 uncultured Clostridia bacterium
CATGATGACCGGGAGGATCATCGGTTTGCGTTTGGTTTGCGAATAGATGAATTTGGAAAGGTCGTCTTTCACCTTGGTTTTGAGCTGTGCCCAGTCCATGCAGCCGCGATTGAGACAACCGGTGATCGCGTCACGCGCGAGCAGACGGATTTGATCGATCAGCATCTCCGATTCTTTGGCGTAAACGAATCCGCGGGAGACGATCTCGGGACCGGATGCGATGTCATAGGCGAGCGCGTCGATCGTGGCAACGACGATGATGATGCCGTCCTCGGAGAGGTGGCGGCGGTCGCGCAGAACGACGTTGCCGACGTCGCCGACGCCCGTGCCGTCCACGAGCACGATGCCGGAGGGCACGGTGCCGTTGAAGCGCGCGCCGTCGGTGCCGATTTCGAGGATCTTGCCGATCTCGGAGACGAAAATGTGATTCGGCTCCATGCCCATGAATTCGGCGAGTTCCTTATGATGATAGAGGTGGCGCGATTCGCCGTGCACGGGCATAAAATATTGCGGTTTTGTCAGCGCGTGCATGATTTTGATCTCTTCCTGGCACGCGTGTCCCGAAACGTGAACGAGCTCGCCCGCCGCGTCGTTGACGACGGTGACGCCCTTTTTATACAGCTCGTTGATGATATTGCCGACGAGCTTTTCGTTGCCCGGGATCGCGTGGGCGCTGATGATGACGGCGTCCTCCGACGTCAGCTCCACTTTGTCGTGGAGTCCGAACGCCATGCGGTAAAGCGCCGACATCGGCTCGCCCTGACTGCCCGTGGACACGATCGTCATTTTTTCGGGCGGGGATTTTTTGATCTCGGAGATGTCCACCAGCACGCCGGCGGGAAAGCTCATATAGCCGAGTTCGACGGCGGCATTCACAACGTTGATCATACTGCGTCCGGTCACGGCGACCTTGCGGCCGTATTTCGCGGCGGTATTGATGATCTGCTGCACGCGGTGGACATTCGAGGAGAAGGTCGAAATGATGATGCGCTTTTTCTTGTATTCGTCGAAGAAGCGCACGAGCGACTCGCCGACCTTTTTCTCCGACGGCGTATAGCCGGGGCGCTCGATGTTGGTCGATTCGCACATCAGAAGCAGAACGCCCTCGCGGCCGAGCTCGCCGAGGCGGGTGAGGTCGGTCATATCGCCGTCCACGGGCGTGGAGTCGATCTTGAAGTCGCCGGAATGGATGACGATGCCGACGGGTGTGCGGATCGCGAGCGCGCACGCGTCCGCGATAGAGTGGTTGACGCGGATGAATTCGACCTCAAAGAGCCCGAGCTTCACCTTGTCGCCCGCTTCCACGCAATGGAATTCCGGCTCGAAATCGAACTGGAACTCGTCGCATTTGTTTTTGAGAATGCCGAGCGTCAGACGCGTGCCGTAGATCGGCACGTTGAGTTTTTGAAGCAGGTAAGGCACGCCGCCGATGTGGTCTTCATGGCCGTGCGTCAGAACGACGCCGCGCACCTTGTCCGCGTTGCTGATCAGATACGAGATGTCCGGCACCACGAGATCGACGCCGAGCATATCGTCGTTCGGAAAGCCGAGCCCGCAGTCGATGATCAGGATGCTGTCGCTGTATTCCAGCACCGTCAGATTTTTGGCGATCTCATCCAGACCGCCGAGCGGGATCACCCGCAGCTTTTTCAGTTTGTTTTTTGTTCTTGCCATAAGTTCTTTGCTCCGCAGATGCAGAGTCCTTTCTTTCCATGAGAAAAATCCCGAACGAAACTGTTCCGTTCAAGTCAAAAATGAAGTATGTATCACACGGACGCCGCCCGCACCGTTCGGGATACGTCCGCGCGAAAAATGGGGATGCCGATTCATCCGAGGAAACTGCCGACCTCGCACTCTCATCAGATGATATGATGTATTTTCGTCCGATTTTCGGCTTCTTAACGAAATGGATGCGCTTTTTTTGCCGGCGGAGGCGGCACGTGTCAGATTTGACCGCGAAGCGCTTCGATCTGCGCATCATAAGCGAGAGAAAACAGCGCTTCGATGCGCTTCTCCGCGCCGAGGAGCCACAGATAGCCGAACAGGGCTTCGAGTCCCGTGGCGCGGCTGTATTCGGCGACGGTCGCGTGCTTCGGTTTCGAGGCGGCGCGATGGTTGCGACCGCGCTTATAGGCGGTCATTTCTTCTTCCGTCAGCTCCGGCAGGACGGCGTCGAGGATGACGCTTTGCGTGCCGGCGCAGACGAGCTTTTGCGACGCCATGGAGAGACGGCCCGTGTCGGTGATGCCGAACGCGAGCAGGCGGGCGCGGATATGCAGTTCGATGACGGCGTCGCCGAGATAGGCGAGAGAGACGCCGTTATAACGCGAGAGAATGTCAGTCATGAGATTCGGATTCCGTTTCTTCGGTGGGTTCGGCGGGCGCCGGTTTTTTGGTGCGGAAGACAAAAAGTTTGCTCGTCACATAATTGAGAATGATGACGAGGATCGAAATGATCGCTTTGGCGAGGAATTCGTTCATGCCGAGCTTGCCCGTCAGAACGAAGTCACCGAGAAGAGAGACCGCGAGCGTGAAGAGACGCGACGCGACGAAGCGCGGAAATTGCTTGCGGATCGGCTCTTTTTCGGCTTTTTCAAAGACGAACGCGCGGCTCGCCCAGTAGGCGAACAGCACCGCCGCCGCCCAGCCGACGGTATAGGGGATCGCGGTCGGGAACTGCGCGAAGAACGGCAGCTCGGAGAGGTCGGGCAGGACCAGCACGAGCAGGGTGAACACCGCCCAGTCCACGACGGTCGTGCCGCCGCCGACGACGAGATAGAGGATTTGTTCTTTATACGCGGTGAGATGCAGAAAGCCGAGAACGGCGTTGATGATGCGATTCAGAAAATCGACGAGTGCCTCGTTCGGCGTGCGTTTTTTCGGTTCGGATTTCATTTGATCGGTTCCTTTTTGATGTTGGATAGCGCCGTTTCCCACTCCTCGCGGGAAACGAGCAGATTCAGCGCTTCGAGCAGCGCCTTGGCGGAGAGCGTTTCGGGCAGATCAAGCGCACGGCAGAGCGCGCGGCGGCGGACGGCGCTTTTGGTGCCGCCCGAAAGTCCCTGCTCGTAAAAATCGGTTTTGGTCAGATGCAGTTCGCCGCGCGGCGCGGCACTTTCGCCCTCGGCGAATGGCGCGAGCGTCTGTTCGATCCACGCGCGGTCCATGCCCTCGACGCCGAGGATGCCCTCCTTGGACGGCGCGCTTTTCCGTTTTTCCTTGCCCGCGATGCGCGGGGTATAGAGATGAATGATTTTTTCGGGCGGCAGAATGCCGCGCAGATGATTGCGGATGACGAGTCCCGCCCCGTCGCTGTCCGTCAGCACGATCAGCCCGCGCTCGGACGCGATCCGCCGCAGATAGCGGGCAAATTCGTCTTTTTTGAAGATGCCGAAGCCGTCCGTCGTCAGAATTTGCGCGTCCACGACGGTCGAGAGACGGATCCTATCGTATTTTCCCTCCACGAGAATCGGGATCGGAATCTTGATCATACTCGCTCCTTATGCGGTAGGATTTCTGAGAGATTTCGGCGCGTAGATCTGCACGGCGAGCGCGTCGAGCATCACCCATGCGTCGGTCGGACAGCTTTTGATCGCGACGTCGGTATCGTAGCAAAGGGAGATCGCGCGCTCGATCGCGCCGATCGGCACCCGTGCGACGGCTTCGCGATATTTCGTGATGCGGAAATCTTTCATTTTCATCGTTTTGGCGATCTCGGCGGTCGGCAACGCCTCGTCGGAGAGCGCCTTGATGAGAAGCATATCGAGGAAAATGCGCGAAAGCCGCGCGAGCACGGCGATCGGCTCCTCACGCTGTTCTTTCGCCGCGTCGAAGACGGCGAGCATTTCGGAAAGGCGCCAGTTCTGCGCCGCGTTCAGCATGGCAAAAGGCATTTCGTCGGGATCGCTCGGCACGACGATCTGCTCCACGTCCGAGACGTCGATCGTCGGCGTGTCGCCGCTCTTGCTCGCCGCGTAGCAGACGAGCTTCTGCATTTCAAAAAGGATCGGCGTCATTCTGCCCGTGCAGAGGTCGGCGAGCAGTCCCGCCGCCTCGTCGGTGATCGCGAGACGCTCCTCCGAAAAGTGGCGCTTGATCCAGCCGATCAGTTTGGCGCGCGGTTGCAGATCGAAACGCACCATCGTCGCGCTTGCCGAGAGTTTTTTGAAGACAGAGCTCGTTTCGAGTTTATAATCCGTTTCCAGCTCCGACGAGCGGCAATAGAGGATCAGCACCGTATCCTGCGCGTCATTCGCTTCCGCCAGCGCCGCGCAAACCGCGTCGAACGTTTCTTTCGTCGCCGTTGCGGGCGCGAGATCGGTGATGAGGATCAGTTTTTGATCCTGCATCATCGGCATCGCGTAGATCGCGTCCGACAGACGCGCCACGGCGTCTTCCTTTTGCATTGCCGCGGGGGAAAAGGAAACGCGGAACTCGTTGAACGCCTCAAATCCCTCCGTCAGAACGGCTTTGGCGACGGCGTCCCGATAATAGCTTTTCAGGTAGTCTTCTTCTCCGTAAAAGACGAACACGCCGTGAATGCCACGTTTCAGCTCGGACGCGAGCATTCCCGCGTCCCAGATCGCTTTTTTGTCTGCCATGGCGCGCTCCTTTCCGAATCAAGAGTGGAAAAAATTGGGTTTTTCAACAATATCCACGGGGTTTTCCACAAAAATGGTAGATATTGGCAATCTTCGTCAAATCGTGCCTTCCACGGCGTCGAGCAGTGCGCGAAGCGCGGCCTCGACGGTTTGCAGGCGAATTTCGCGGCGATCGCCGTCGAAATGGCAGGCAAACGTGCGGATGTCGCGCGGGGAAGCGACGCCGATCCAGACGAGACCGACGGGCTTTTCGGGTGTGCCGCCGCTCGGACCGGCGATGCCCGTCACCGCCACGGCAAAATCCGCACCGAGTGCGCGCCGTGCGCCCGCCGCCATGTCGGATGCGGTTTCCCGAGAAACCGCGCCGACGGAAGAGAGCGTCGTTTCCGACACGCCGAGGAACTTCCTTTTGACTTCATTCGCATAGGAAACGATGCTCCCGGGAAACACGGCGGATGCCCCGGGCACCGCCGTGATGGCGGCGGATATCATCCCGCCGGTGCAGCTCTCCGCGGTCGCGACCGTGGCGCCACCGCGCACGCAGGCGGCGACGAGAGACGCGGCGAGATGGTCGATGTTTAGTTGTAAAGCGGATGCTTCCGGCATAATTTCGTGACCTCTTCGCGCACGGTATTGGCGCTGTGTTCAAAGTCCTTCGCGGTCAGTCCGATCAGATGGCCGACAAGCGTCATATCCTCTTCGGTGAAGCCACGCGTGGTGACGGCGGGCGTGCCGACGCGGATGCCGCTCGTGATGAACGGGCTCTGCGGATCGTCGGGGATCGCGTTTTTATTGACGGTGATATAGACCTCGTCGAGGCGATGTTCGAGCTCTTTGCCCGTGATGTTCATCGGGCGCAGATCCACGAGGAGCAGGTGGTTGTCCGTGCCGCCGGAAACGAGGTCGAAGCCTTCGGCGAGAAGCGATTTTTCGAGTGCCTTGGCGTTTTTGATGATCTGCTGCTGATAGGTCTTGAATTCGGGCTTCAGCGCTTCGCCGAAGCAAACGGCTTTGCCCGCGATGATATGCATGAGCGGGCCGCCCTGTGTGCCGGGGAAGATCGCCTTGTCGATTTGTTTTGCCAATTCCTCACGACAAAGAATCATGCCGCCGCGCGGACCGCGGAGCGTCTTATGTGTGGTGGTCGTCACGACGTCGGCGTAAGGGACGGGATTCGGGTGCAGGCCTGCCACGACGAGTCCCGCGATATGCGCCATATCGACCATGAAAAGCGCGCCGATCTCTTTGGCGATCGCACCGATCTTCTCGAAATCAATGATGCGCGGATACGCGGACGCGCCGGCGACGATGAGCTTCGGCTTCGCTTCGAGCGCGATCTCGCGGAGCTTATCGTAGCAAATACGACCGTCGACGGGATCGACGCCGTAAGATACGAAATTATAATATTTGCCGGAGAGATTGACGGGCGAGCCGTGCGTCAGGTGCCCGCCATGCGCGAGACTCATGCCGAGCACGGTGTCGCCGGGATTCAGCAGGGCGAAATAAACCGCGGTATTTGCCTGCGCGCCGCTATGCGGCTGGACGTTGGCGTGCTCCGCACCGAACAGACGGCACGCGCGTTCTCTCGCGAGGTCTTCCACGACGTCCACGCATTCGCAACCGCCGTAATAGCGTTTGCCCGGATAGCCCTCGGCGTATTTATTGGTCAGGATGCTGCCCATCGCGTCCATCACGGGCTCGGAGACGAAATTCTCCGACGCGATCAGCTCGATGCCGCGGCGCTGACGGTTCAGCTCCGCTTTCATGGCCTCGCCGACTTCGGGGTCATAAGACAGAATGCGTTCCAGTTTTTGATCGATCATGTTTTTTCCTCGCTTTCGTTTCGCAAATGGCAGAGAAACCACATTATTAAATTATTATAGCACAATAAAAAGATATATGCAAGGGGTTTCGGACAGAAAAAAGAAAGTGTGCACACGGGGGCGGGCTTGACTTTTCGGCGAGGATGTGATACAATAAAGCATCTGATCGAAACAAAAAATGTTATGAGGAGAACAAAACGTGAAATACGATGCGAGCTTGATCGTTCCGACGGAGGAAGAAATTAAGGAATACAAAAATACGCTTGCGGAAAATTTAGTGGCGCTCCGCAAGATTTTACATCTGTCGCAGACGGAATTCGGCGCGCGCACGGGCGTTTCGCGCATTCGGCTTTCGATGATCGAGTGCGGAAAATACGAGATGACATGGTCGCAGTTCACGTCATTTTTGCTCGTTTTCATGATGAATCGAAGCACGAAACAAATCATTTTCCGCAAGAAAATGTTTCCGGACACGCTTTACGCGTTTTTGCAATGCAAGCACGCGGACGAGGACCTCGACGGATTCTTTCGGGTGGTATAAAGAAAAGCACGGTCGGCGCGAGCCGACCTTTTTCTTTGCCCGTCAAAGAAAAAGTTGGCGTTCTCCGCTTTTCTTTACGAAAAGAAAAGCTCGGCAAAAGAAACGCGTTGTGCGCACGGTTAAAAGTTTGCACAGACTTCGATCCGTGTGGGCGCTCCGCGCCGGCAGCGCACTTACTTTTCGCGCGTAGCGCCGGAAGTCATATTTTTTATACTTCGATCGAGCGGAACGCTCGCGGGCTTTCTTTTTGCAACCTTTTTCTTTGCCCGTCAAAGAAAAAGTTGACGTCCCCTTTTCGCAAAGAAAAGCGAAAGAGAAGAGCCCCGCCGACTCGGCGGGGCTCTTTTCAAAACGTCAGTATTTCGCTCAAAATATAGTTGGAAATCAGCATCCCGCGGCGGGAAAGCCGATATCCACTTTTCGTTCGCAAAATATACTTCTTCTCCAAAAACGGTTGCATCGCGTCGAGATACCGCGCGTCGAACGAATCCCCGAATCGTGCCTCGTATTCATTCACGTTGATGCCGCTCCGCAGACGGAAGCCCGTCATCACGAACTGCGTCGCCAGCTCTTCCGGCATCGGCACCGTCTCTTCGTCAATCAGCACGCGCTCCTCCGTCGGCATCGCGAGAAATAGGTCGAGGTCTTTCTGATAGGAGAACATTCTCCCCTCGAAAAACGAGTGCGCACCCGGTCCGAAGCCGAAATATTCCTCGCCTTTCCAGTATTTGAGGTTGTGCCGACATTCCATACCGAGCTTCGAGAAGTTGCTGATCTCGTATTGCAGATATCCGTGCTCTTCGAGTTTTTTGACGGCGGAAAGATACATCCGATATTGCGTGTCCTCGTTCGGGATCGTCGCGATCAGATCGGGATTGCCGCCGAGCGGCGTCTGCGGCTCGACTTTCAGCCCGTAAAACGAGATATGCTCCGGCGAAAGGGCGCACACAAAATCGAGCGTGTGCGACAGCCGCTCCTCCGTCTGACGCGGAAGCGCATACATCACATCGACGTTGATATTCTGAAAACCCTCCATCCGCGCGAGCAAAAATGAATTTTCAAACTCCTCTTTCGTGTGGATGCGGGAGAGAAGCTTCAATTCCGCGTTGTCGGCGCTTTGCAGTCCCATACTGAGCCGCGTAATGCCCGCCGCGCGGTAGTCGGCGAGCTCCGACGGATCGAGCGTCCCGGGATTCGCTTCCATGGAAATCTCCACGGAATCCGAGAGCCGAAATGTCGAGCGAACGGCGTCGAGGATGCGCACGATATTCTCGCTCGGAAAGATGCTCGGCGTGCCGCCGCCGAGATAGACGGTGTCGACGAGATAGGGCTTGCACCGAACGCGGAAACTGCGAATCTGCGCAATCAGCGCATCGGTATACGCGGCGATCTTTTCGGTCTTTTCGATCGAATAAAAATCGCAATACGCACATTTTCTGACACAAAACGGAAAATGAAGATATAACCCGAGCGCTTTCATGACAGTTCCTTTCCCGCTCACTCGCTGTCGAGCTTCAAAACCGCCATGAAGGTTTCCGGCGGCACCTCGACGGAGCCGAGCTTGCGCATTTTCTTTTTGCCTTCTTTTTGTTTTTCGAGCAGTTTCTTTTTGCGCGTGATGTCGCCGCCGTAGCATTTGGCGAGGACGTCCTTGCGCATCGCTTTCACGGTTTCCCGCGCGATGACGCGCCCGCCGATCGCAGCTTGGATCGGCACCTCAAAGAGCTGACGCGGAATGTTGTCTTTCAGCGCCTCCGCGATCTTGCGACCGCGCGCATACGCCTTGTCGGCGTGGACGATGAACGAAAGCGCGTCCACCATCTCCATATTCAGAAGAACGTCCAACTTGACGAGCTTGCTTTCGAGATAGCCGTCCAGCTCGTAGTCCAGCGAAGCGTAGCCCTTACTGCGGCTTTTCAGCGCGTCGAAGAAATCGTAGATGATCTCATTGAGCGGCAGCGTATAGTGCAGCTCCACGCGCGTTTTGTCGAGATATTTCATGTCGAGAAAGATGCCGCGGCGGTCCTTGCATAAGTCCATAATGCCACCGACGAAATCGGTCGGCGTGATGATGTTAGCGCGCACGATCGGCTCCTCGGCGGAGGTAATCTCCTCCTGCGCCGGATAATTCGCGGGGTTGTCGATATACTGCACTTCCCCGTTTTTCGTCGTGATCTTGTAGATGACGCTCGGCGCGGTCGTCACGAGGTCGAGATTGAATTCGCGTTCGAGCCGCTCCGCGATAATCTCCATATGGAGCAGACCGAGGAAGCCGCAACGGAAGCCGAAGCCGAGCGCGATACTCGTTTCCGGCTCAAAGACGAGCGCCGCGTCGTTCAGACGCAGCTTTTCGAGCGCGTCGCGCAGATCGGGATATTTGGCGCCGTCGGCGGGATAGATGCCGGCGAACACCATCGGCTGTGCCTGCTTGAATCCCGGGAACGGCTCGGCGGTCGGCGTTTCGGCGTCGGTGACGGTATCGCCCACGCGCGTCTCCGCGACGCTTTTGATGCTCGCGGTGATATAGCCGACCTCGCCGGCGGTCAGCTCCTCCGCGGGCACAAGTCCGAACGCGGAGAAATATCCGACCTCGACGACCTCGAAGGTCGCGCCCGTATTCATCATGCGGATCTGCGAGCCCGTGCGGACGCTTCCGTCCTTGACGCGGACATTGACGACGACGCCGCGATACGAATCGTAATAGGAATCGAAGATCAGCGCTTTCAGCGGCGCGTTCACGTCGCCCTTCGGCGCGGGAACGTCCGAAACGATCTTTTCCAACACGTCGCCGATATTCAATCCCGTTTTCGCGGACACTGCGGGGCAGTCCTCGGCGGGAATGCCGATCACGTCCTCGATCTCGCGCCGCGTGCCCTCGATGTCGGCGCTCGGCAGATCGATCTTATTGACGACGGGGATGATTTCGAGGTCATTTTCGAGCGCCAGATAGGTGTTGGCGAGCGTTTGCGCCTCGATGCCCTGCGTCGCGTCCACGACGAGAAGCGCACCCTCGCACGCGCCGAGCGAACGCGAGACCTCGTAGTTGAAGTCCACGTGTCCGGGCGTGTCGATCAGATGGAACACGTAGGTCTCCCCGTCCTTTGCCTGATAGTGCAAACGGACGGCGCGTGCCTTGATCGTGATGCCGCGCTCGCGTTCAATATCCATATTGTCGAGGAGTTGCTCCTCCATTTCGCGGGACGAAACGCTCTGCGTCGATTCGAGCAGGCGATCCGCAAGCGTGCTTTTGCCGTGGTCAATATGAGCGATAATCGAAAAATTTCGGATCTTTTTGAGGTCTGTCATACTTCCTCCGAGCGCCATGCGGCGAGCCGCGCGTGCGCTCTTTTTTCAGATTTTGCGGGAAATGGGATCAAAGGTCGTAGTCGATCGCCACGCTGGACGCGACCGAGGCGTGCATATGTTTTTTGACGACGCCGCAGTGATAGGCATCCGCTTGATAGGCGTCGAGTGCGGCGCGGTCGTCGAGCATCACTTGCAGGCAAACGTCATAGGAGCGCGCGGAGCCGAGAAAATCGGTGCCGACCTCGATGCCGCGCAGCATCGGCACGTTGCCCTGCATCGAAAGCAGGACTTCTTTCGCCTTTTGCTTGTTTTCCTCGCTCGGATCGGCGAGCTTAAAGAGAACGATATGTCGGATCATGGTCAAATCTCCCTTTCGTCAAACACCGGATACGTCCGGCGATAAATTTCATTCAATTTGCGGAAATAGTCCTTGTCGATGCCGCGGATCGTGTCCGCGGTCGTGCGAAAGAGCCAGTTGCCCTCGGACGTCCCGGGAATATTCATCCGCGCGTCCGCACCGAAACCGCATAGATCCTGAAACGCGGCGATCGCGGTGTTCGCCGCCGAGCGCCAGATGCTCTCGATCAGCTTGCGGACGGCGGGCGCGACAGAGCCGCCCACACCCCAGTCCCCGTGGTCGAAGCCGATATAGGAGAGGGCGTAATCCCGCGTGCGCGCGTCTGCCTCGTAAAGCCAGCCGAGCGCGGTATTATTATCGTGCGTGCCGAGATAGGCGACGCTGTTTTTGCGAATGTTGTGCGGCGCGTGCGAAGAGTCGCCGTCGGGATCGAAGCCGAAGAGCGCCACGTTCATGCCCGGAAAACCCGTCTGCCTGAGAAGCGTTTCCACGTCCTTGCCGAATACGCCGAGGTCTTCGGCGATGATCGGCGCGTTCGGGCAAGCGTTAAAGAGCGCGCGGAAGAGCTTCATGCGCGGACCGACGCACCATTTGCCGTTTTTCGCTGTCGTTGCGTCCGCGTCCACCGCCCAAAAGCTCGCGAATGCGCGGAAATGGTCGATGCGAACGACGTCAAAGAGCGAGAGCGACGCTTTCACGCGGCGAATCCACCACGCGTAGCCGTCTCGTTCCATCGTGTCCCAGTCGTAAAGCGGATTGCCCCAAAGCTGTCCCTCTGCCGAAAAGGCGTCCGGCGGCACGCCCGCCACTTTTTTCGGCGCGAGCGTTTTTTCGTCGAGCAAAAAGAGGTCGGGGTGCGCCCACACGTCGGCGCTGTCGCGGGAAAGATAGATCGGCATATCGCCGATGACGGCGATGCCCTTTTCGCGGGCATATGCCTTGATTTTTTGCCATTGCTTATCGAAAAGGAACTGCGTGAAGCGCCAGAACTCCGCTTCCGCCTCATATGCGGCGCGGTGCTTGCGGCAAAAGACGTCGTGGCGGCGGAATTCCTCGTCCCACTCCCACCACGGACGATCGCCGTTCGCGGTTTTGAGCGCCATAAAGAACGCGTATTCGTCGAGCCACTCGTGCGTTTTTCCAAACGCGGCGATCTCTTTTTTCATCGCGCCGCCAACGCGCGAAAACGCCTTGCGGAGCAGCGCCGTGCGCTTTTCCTGCGCGAACGCGTAGGCGGCGGTATAGGGCGAGCCGGAATAGACGTTTTCTTCCACGTCCGCCTCGTCGCAAAGCCCCATTTCCCAAATGCCCTGCGGGTCGAGGAAGAGCAGATTGCCCGCGAACGCGGACGACGCACAGTAGGGCGATCCCTTTTCATCTGCCGGACAGAACGGCAGCCCCTGCCAATAGCCGAACTTCATCTCCGAAAGCGCGTCCAAAAACGCGCGGCATTGATCATCAAAAACGCCGACGCCGTAGCGCGACGGCATCGAGGAAAGGTGCAGTAAAACGCCTGCACCGCGGGAATTTAACATAAGTGCCTCCGAGAACAACCGATTTTCATAAAGAATTGTATCACATTTTCCCCCGCCCGTCAAGAAACTCGTGCGAGAATGGCAAAGAAAAGAATATTTTCCTCGCCCCACGGCAAACAATAGAAAAAAACGACGCGGAGCATATCTATGATAATGAACTGCAAAAAGAATCTTGTGATCATGCGAAATCTCAAAAGCGATTTTATCGACGAAGCGTATTTCATTCTCAAAAACGACGTGCCCGAGCCGCTCGGGCGCGACGTCGTGGACGAAGCCAACCGCATCCTCGCGGAGGTTCGGACGGGACGAAAAAAACGCCCGCCGTTCTCGCTCCCGAGCTTTGTCGGAGGAGCGGTTTCGGCGGGAATTCTCTCTTTGATCGTTTTTCTTTTGCTTTAATCTTCGAAGACGGAGCGCTCGCGGCGTGCCGGCGTGCAGAGGAACGCCTCATATTCGGCGTCGAGCGCGTCTTTCGCGGCGCGGGCGGTCGGCAGATCGCGGAACAGTCCGTAAACGGCGGAGCCGCTTCCGCTGAGCCGTGCGCCGAGCGCGCCGAGCGCCGTCATGCGCCCGATCAGCGCGGCGAAGCCCGTCTCGGGCGGCGTCACCGTTTCAAATTCATTATAAAGCGAGCGTGCGATGCGATCGAGATCGCAAGTCGCCATTTCACTTAAAAACGCCTCGCCGCTCATCGGCGGCTGATGCTGTTCGCCGTCGATCTTGCGATAGGCCTCGGCGGTGCTGATGTGTCCGCCGTTCGGCATGGCGATCACGATCGCGCAGTCCGGCATCGGCGTGCAATCGGCGAGCTTTTCTCCGATGCCCGTGGCAAATACCGTCCCTTTTCTGACGCAGAACGGAACGTCCGCGCCCACCGTCGCGCCGATCTCACAGAGTTTTTCGGTCGAAAGCGACGTGCCGAACATCCGGTCGAGCGCGAGGAGCGCCGCCGCTCCGTCGGAGGAGCCGCCGCCGAGTCCCGCTTGCGACGGGATTCTCTTTTCGATCAGGAACGACACGTCGTAGGCATCGATCCCCGTCGCGGCAAAAAACGCGACCGCCGCGCGATAGACGGTATTGTCTTCTCCGTCGGGCGCCGCCGCGTCGCGGCAATGCACCGCGATCCGCTTGCCGGAGGAAACGTCGCGTTTTTCCACACGCACGCGGTCAAATAACGTGACCGATTGCATGACGGACGCGATCTCGTGGTATCCGTCGGCGCGCTTGCCGGTGACGCCGAGATATAAATTGATCTTCGCAGGGGCAAGGACAGACAGTTTCTCCATATGTAGCACTCCTTTTTCGGATCAAAGGGAGCCGATGATCCGGAGGATCAGATTCTTTTTGATGCGGATCGCGCCGAACGGGCATAATTCCTGACAGCAGTAGCAGCGGATACAGTCCGCGTGATGAATATGCGCGATCTTTTTGCCGCGGCGCTCCTCCATGACGATGGTCTTTTGCGGGCAGGAAGCCGCGCACTCGCCGCATCCGCGGCAAAGGTCCTCCTGCGGGATCGGGCGCGGCATAAAGAGCCGTCCGACCTTGCCGCCGGAGAAAAAGCGAAGCGCCCCGACCGTGCCGCCCGCAACGGCGTCCGGCTCACGGAAGTCCGAAACGGAGAGGGAATCGAGCGGATCGCCGAGGATCGTCACGTCTTCGATGGATGGCGGACAAAGCCCGCGCGAGATCGCCTCCCGCACGAGCGGCACCGTCCCCGCAAAGCCGAGGAGCGTTTCCGACACAAGATCACTCCTAAACGGATTGCGCCCGCAAAGGAGCGCGCCGATCGGACGGGGCGAGCCCGCCGTCGGACCGTTGCCCTCCATGGCGACGATCGCGTCCGTGACGGCGATCACTTCTTTCGTTTCGCAGAGCATTCCGCACAGGTCGCAAAGCATCCCCGCGAAATCGCCGTAATCGGGATAGGTCGCGTGTATCTCGAACTTCTCGATGCCCGGGATCGTGCCGAATAGATTTTTCACCGCCGCGCTCATCCTTGTGAGCGCGTGGCTTTTCAGCTTGCAAAGATCGAGGATCACATCCGCGTCCGCGATCGGTTTGATGATATGAAACCGTTTCGTCACGCGGCCGTTCGGTGCCGTCAGAAAAACGGCTTCCGTATCGTAGTTCAACGTCGCGCCGTGGCGTTCCGCCACCTCGGCGATGCCGCATCCGCGATAGATGCTTTCGAGCCGCGCGCGGCTGTAAACGCCGCCCGGGCTTTCCGCGATCACGGGATGCACGTCCATTTCATCGAGCAACGTCAGCACCGCGTCGAGAACGACGGGGTGCGTCGTTGCCGCCGCGTCCGGCGATTTTTTCATCACGAGATTCGGCTTGACGACAACGGCTTTTCCGGCGAAAAACGCGCGGTCGAGTCCGATTGCGTCCCACGCCTGCCGGAGCGCGGCAAGCACGGCGGGCAGGTCATACGACGTGACACGCCGAAGCGCGACGACGTCTTTTTTTGCGGTTTCATCCATAGCAGTTGCCTCCGATCCCCGTATTCACTGCTATTGTATCATATTCGCGCGAAAAAAGAAAGTGTTTTTTCAAAATCGGAACGATTCCTTTTGCGCGGCAAATGCGAAAGCACGAATAAAAGCGCAAGACAAAGCAAAAACCACAGCCCCGAATAGAGGGGGCAGATCTGCCCGAGCAGATTATAGGGGAGCTTCGAGTAGTCCCAAACGCCGAGCCCGAGCCAGCGGTTAACCACGACGCCGACGGAAAACTCCACCGCCGTCACGCCGGCGGCGGAGACGGCGCTCCGCAGGAAAAGTGACCGCCCGCGCAAAAGCCGATTGACGCCGCTGATGATGAGGAAGCACCCGCCGCCCGTCACCACCATGCTCGGGTGCGTGTGCCCGCGCCAGAGGACCTCGATGAGGCCGTAGCCGACGCCGCCGAACAAAAATTCGACCGTGGTTCGCTCCACGCGATTCCAGCGGAGCGCGCCGTCAATGCGGATCGGATGCGTCTGCTTCATGCGCTTTTCCCTCCTTCACCGCCTGTTTCAGCCACGCGATCGCGTCGCGAAGTCCGCCGATCCCGTCGATCAGCCCGCACGCGACCGCTTCGCTTCCGTCGATGACAGAGCCGATGTCCGTCGCCATTTCGTCGGTGCGGAACGTCAGCGCGTCGAGCGCCTCCCGTTCGATTTTCGCATGCCCGACGATGAATTCCGTGATGCGATCCTGCATTTTTTCCAACCCCGCAAACGCCTGCGGCACGCCCAAGACCGTCCCGCTCGTCCGCACGGGATGGAGCGTCATCGTCGCGCTCGGCACGATGAACGAGCGTCGGCACGAGACCGCGATCGGGATCCCGATCGAATGTCCGCCGCCGATGACGATCGACGCGGTCGGCTTTTGCATACTCGCCAGCATTTCGGCGATCGCGAGCCCCGCCTCCACGTCGCCGCCGACGGTATTGATCAGCACGAGCAGACCGTCGATATTCGGATTTTCCTCGATCGCGACGAGCAGAGGCAAAATGTGCTCGTATTTCGTCGTTTTTTGCGTATTCGGCAGCAGAAAATGCCCCTCGATCTGCCCGATCACCGTCAGACACGTCAGCGAAACGCCGTCGCGCCCCGTGACGACCGTGCCGAGTGATTTTTCATCTTCCCGCGGCTCTTCCCGCGGACGCTCCTCGTCTTCCTGCTCATTTTCATCCCAAAACGCCATGATTTTCCTCCCCGCACTTGAAGTTCTATGATTTTTCGCAAAAAAATTGCGGTTTAATCATTTACAATCGCGGAAAAATCATATATAATATATTTTTAGAATCCAATAAGCGTTTTGCTTTTTGAAAAACAAAAAAACGACAGGTTTCCTGTCGAAAGGAGAATCATCATGGAAAACAAAATTTTAGTGGAAACCTCCGCGAGACACATTCATCTGACCGATGAGCATATCGCGATCCTCTTCGGCACCGGCCACGAGCTGACGGTGAAGAAAATGCTCAGCCAGCCCGGTCAGTTTGTCTGCGAAGAAAAAGTCGAAGTCAAGGGCGAGAAGGGCTCTCTGAAAATGTCCGTGCTCGGTCCCGCCAGAAAAGCATCGCAGGTCGAGGTCTCTCTGACCGACGCGCGCACGCTCGGCGTCAAAGCACCCGTCCGTGAATCCGGTGACATCGCCGGCTCCGGCGCCTGCACGCTGGTCGGCCCCTGCGGCACCGTGGAACTGACCGAGGGCGTGATCGCCGCACAGCGTCACATCCACCTCACCCCCGACACCGCCAAGGAATTCGGCGTTGCCGACAAAGAAATCGTCAAAGTGAAACTCGATACCGCCCGCCCGCTGATCTTCGACGGCGTCGTGGTCCGCGTTTCCGATAAATTCGCTCCCGCTATGCACATCGACACCGACGAATCCAACGCGGCAGGCGCGGCAGG
>CALEJO010000047.1 GCA_937898155.1 uncultured Clostridia bacterium
CTGCCGGCGCGGAGCGCCCACACGGCTCAAAGTTTGTGCAAACCAAATCTCCGCGCACCACGGACGCGTTTCTTTTGCCAAGCTTTTCTTTTTGCAAAGAAAAGCGGGAGAAAAAGCCCCCGCAAAAGCGAGGGCTTTCCGTTTTTATTTCGCGTATTTGTCCGTGATCGTATTCACGAAATTCGAGTATTCCGATTGGAACGCCGTTGCGTAGCGCTTCGCGAATCCCGCGATGCTGTTCGAGCCGGCCGAAATCATGTTGCCGACCAGCCCCTCATACGAGGTGAACCACAGATATCCGGGATCGTAAGTGCGGGTATCGAGAATGATGTTCATCATGTCGATGCATTCCGCGTTGCTGCAATAGGTGTAGGAATACGTCTCCACAAACGCCTCGCGAACGATGGCGCGGGAGTGGCAGGCGAAGAGTTCGAGGAACGTGCCGCAAAGCTCGGGATCGGTGACGGAGATCGGCATGCAGTAGGACGCCACGTGGTTGTCAACATAATGCGCGTAGTTTTCCTGCTGTTTGCTGTATTTCGGATAGGGGACCATGCCGAGGTAGAGGTTATCCGCGTCTTTGAGACGGGAATCTTCGAGGATGCCGATGATCTGCGAAGCAAACGCGATCTTGCCCGCGGGAATGCCCGCGTAGATCGTGTTGTATCCGAGCGTTTCGGAACCCTCGACGTTCCAGACGTCGATCGCCGTATTGATGATAGTGTCCCATTCCTCCGCGTGCTGTGCGGGCGCGAAGAAGAAATTGCCGTCTTCGTTGTCGATCAGGCGAAGCGCAGATGCGGCGTGCATGCCGTGCGTGGCGTGGCCGGTTCTTGCCCAACCGATCAGGTCGCCGTCGCTGTAATGGTATGCCTGGTCGCCGCTCGTATCGTTGGAAATGGATTTGACGATCTCCTTGAAAATATCCATCGTCCAGTCACCTGTGCTGGCGAGCCCATATATATCATAAGGAAGACCGGAGTTCTCATAGAGCGTCTGGTTGAACATGATCGCGTGTGCGGCGACGAAGGAGGACGTGGCGAAATCGCCGACGATGCCGCAAAGAACGGGCACGCCGGTCGTCGTTTTCACGGTCAGATCGCGGACGTAGTTCTGATCCCACCATTCGTTCGTCACGTCGATGTAGTTGAGCAGATTATAGTTATTGCCCGAGGTCGCGACCGAAGCGGAGGTGTATTCCGACGTATAAAAGTCAATCGTGTATTTCTGGCTCGTGATGTCTGCTTTCGCAAAGTCGATGGGCGTAGCGGCGCTGACCATGTCGATCTTGCAGTCATAGAGCTTTTCGACGAGGCGATTGCGCTCACGGACGGCGATGCTGACCGACAATGCTCGCCTACACCGTCATGCAGTGCCTCTACACGGGATTCCTGAAGCGCATCCCGTATGTCGATGTCGCGACGCTCGCCGCCGGCTTCGTCCTCCGTGGCAAAGATGAATGTCTTGCCGTGGAATGTCATATCCTCGTAGCCGGGAAGCGCTTCCGTTTTGAGATTGACGGTGAGGGGTTCATCCACCGTGGTTTCGGTGGGCACCGTTTCCGCGGTCGTGGCGACGGTCTGCGCCGTCGTCTCGGTCGGGGACGCGGTGGTTTCCGATGTGCCGGGCGTTGGTGCGGTGGTTTGCGCCGTCGTTTGGGCGACAGGCGTGCTTGCTTCTTCAGTCGGCTCTGCGGGCGTATCGCCGCAGGAAACGAGCAGGAGAACGGCCATCGAAAGGCAAAGCAAAAGGGCAATGATCTTTTTCATGGGGGCTCCTTTCTGTTATAAATCCGATGATTTTTTATGTTAAAACGCAAATTGGAAAACGCAGAACGCCGCGTAGATCGCGAGGAGGGAAATGCCCTGCGCGCGGGAGAGCTTCTGGCGGATCAGCGCGGGGACGGTCATGATCAGCATCACGCCGAACATGACGGGCAGATCGACGACGAGCGACGCGTTCATGCCCGCGATCGTCTTCTGCACGGGCAGATTGAACGGCGAAAGCGTGATCGAAAGACCGGACACCAGCACGAGATTGAAAAGGTTCGCGCCGATGATGTTGCCGACCGACAGGGAACTGTGCCCTTTGGCGAGGGCGGTGATCGCCGTCACGAGCTCCGGCAGAGAGGTGCCGAGCGCGACGAACGTCAGCGCGATGACGGATTCGGGAACGCCGAGCCCCTCGGCGATGAGCGTGCCGTTGTCTACGAGCAGGTCGGCACCGACGGCGATCAGCGCCGCGCCGATGACGAGCAGAACGTAGTCACGGATTTTCGCGTAGAACGCGAGAAAACCGGTTTTCGGCGCCTCGGCTTCTTCGGAAGCGGGTGCTTCGGGTGCGTTCGCCGGCTCTGGGATGGCGGTTTTCTTCGCCTGCAAAACGGAATAGACCATATAAACGAGGAAAATGGCGAGCAGCAAAATGCCGACGAGGCGCGTATATTCGCCGTAGAAATAGGCGATGCCACTGTAAAATGCTGCGGCGATGAAGAAAAACAGGACGGGTGTTTTAAACGTCCTCCGATCGACGGCGCCGGGACGAATGGCAAAGGTCAGCGCCGAAATGAGCGCCGTATTGCAAATGATCGAGCCGATGGCGTTGCCGTAGGCGATCTCACCGTGTCCGCTGACGGCGGACGTGGCGGAGACCATCACCTCGGGGAGCGTCGTGCCGATCGAAACGACCGTCGCACCGATCAACAGCTCGGGCACGTGAAAGCGGTGGGCAATCCCCGTTGCGCCATCCACGAACCAGTCGCCGCCCTTAATGAGCAGAACGAGACCGAGGCAAAAGAGTAAAACAGGAACGAGCATGATGTTCTCCAATCTTTGATTTATTGAACGTCGTTATCCCACTTGTCGGAGATATCGGCGTATTCGCGGGTGTGCTGTTTGAAAATTTTGCGGATGTCCAGCAGATGCTTCATCGTGTCCGCCTCGAAAATGAGAACGAGCTCCGGCAGATTCGAGGAAGCGCGCACCAGTCCCCAGCCGTGCTTGAACTGCACGCGGGCGCCGTTGATGTCGCAGACCTGCCCCGGGTATTCCGCCTTGAATTTGGCGACGAGCTCGTCGACGATGCCGTATTTGAGCGTGTCGGGGCAATGCGCCTTGATCTCGGGCGAAACGACGTAATGCGGGAACGTGTCGATGATCTCGGACACGGTTTCCTTGCGATTCGAGAGATATTCGACAAGCTTTGCCGCGACGAACACGGCGTCGTCAAAGCCATACCAGTCGTCGCCGGAGACGAAAATGTGTCCGCTGCGTTCGCCGGCGAGCTCCGCGTCAAGCTCGTGGAGTTTGGATTTGATATAGGAATGTCCCGTCTTCCACATGACGGGCTTGCCGCCGTTTTCTTCGATCACGTCGATGAGTGCCTTGGAGCATTTGACGTCGAAAACGACCGTCGCGCCGGGCTTCTTTTCGAGGAGCTGCTTCGCGAGCACGGCAAGCAGGGTGTCGCTCCATACGTTCTGTCCCTTTTCGTCGATGACGCCGATGCGGTCGCCGTCGCCGTCAAAGGAAAGCCCGATGTCCGCGTGGATATAGGGATGCAGGATCATTTCGCGCATCCGCGCTCTGCCTTCGAGCAGAGACGGATTCGGAAAATAGTGCGGATAGGTCATATCGGGATCGCAGTTGAGCTGGAACGTCGTGCAGCCGAGCCGCTGGAAGACCTCGTAGATAAAGAGTCCCGCGCCGCCGTTGCCGGCGTCGAGCACGACGCGCAGTTTTTTCGGTCCCATATGGATGCGGGAAACGATCTCGTCGATATAGGCGTCGCGCACGTTCAACTCGGTATAGGTGCCCTCGACGGACGGCTCATCGGGCGCGTCAAGAAGAGAATAGACCTCCTTGATGTCGTCCGGTTCGAGCGTTTTGGAATAGCCGCTCGCGAGCTTGAAGCCCGACCAGCCGTCGGGATTGTGGCTCGCCGTGATCATGACCGCGCCCTCGCAATGCAGGTGATACTGCGCGTAGTAGGCGAGCGGCGAGAGGGCAAGTCCGATGAAGAAGACGTCGATGCCGCTTTCGCGGAGGGCTTTGACCGCCGCCTCGGCGAACGAGAGCGAGCAGGAGCGGTTGTCGTAGCCGACGACGGCTCTGTGGATTTTGCGGCGATGCAGATATTTCGCATACGCCTTGACGATTTTATAGACGTTGTCGGGGCAAAGCTCCTCGTCGGAAACTCTGCCGCGGATATCGTATTCACGGAACATACTGTTGAATTCGGTGGAGTAAGCGGGTTTTGCGTCGATGAACATAATAAAGGCCTTTCTTTTTGAAAAACAGAATCGCTATGACAGTATATGACGGGGGATTATTCCTCGTCCCAGTTGTGCCAAACGTTGACGATATCGTCGTTTTCTTCGAGAGCTTCGAGCAGCAACGACATATGGCGGCTGTCCTCCTCGTCGGAGAGCGTGACGTAGGTGGAGGGGACCTTCTCGACCTCGGAGGAGATGAACGAATATCCCTTGGCGGAAAGGTCATCCGCGATCGCGGTCAGATCATCCGGCTCACAGTAGATCTCGTAGACGTTTTCTTCCTCGGCAAAATCGGTGGCGCCCGCTTCGAGCGCTTCTTCCATCAGCTTGTCGCCGTCCACGACGCGGTCGCCCCATTCGTCGAGCGCGGAGATGGCGATGACGCCTTTGGTGGCAAAGAGGAAGCTGACGCAGCCGACCTGTCCGAGGTTGCCGCCGAATTTATCGAAATAGTGACGGATATCGCCCGCGGTGCGGTTGCGGTTGTCGGTCGCGGCTTCGACGATGACGGCGACGCCGGACGGGCCGTAGCCCTCGTAGGTGATCTCTTCGTAAGCGACGGCATCGGCGCCGGACGCTTTTTTGATGACGCGTTCGATGTTGTCGTTTGGAACGTTGTTCGCTTTTGCTTTGGCGATCAGCACGGCGAGCTTGCTGTTGGATTCGGGGTTCGGGCCGCCCTCACGGATGGCAATCGCCATTTCCTTGCCGATCTTGGTGAAAACCTTGGCGCGCGCGGCGTCGGTTTTGGATTTTTTGGCTTGAATGTTATGCCATTTGCTGTGTCCTGACATGATGATGTTCTCCTTTTGATTTTATCAGATAAATTTTATATTTTTTCGGGATGCTTGATGCAGACGAGTTCGAGCGCGCGCCCGAGCACGTCATGCACGCCGCGCACGAGCGCCAGACGGAACGCGCGGCGCGTTTCTTCGGGACAGCTCACGATGGGGCATTCCTGATAGAAACGGTTGAACGCGTTGCAAAGGTCGATGGCGTAGCGCGTGATGATCGACGGCTCCATTTTGTCGATGGCGTCGGCGGTCTTTTCGGGGAAGAAAGAAAGCGTTTTGATCAGCTCGCGCTCTGTCGGTTCGAGCGACGGGATCGCGGAAACGACACCGCCGTTCGCCTTGGCGAGGATACTGCACGTGCGTGCGTAAGTGTATTGCGCGTAGGGGCCGGTGTTGCCGTTGAAATCGAGCGCGTCGTCCATGACGAAATTGATGTCGCGCATCCGATTGCCGAAAAGATAATAGAAGATGACGGCACCGATGCCGACCGCCTCGGCGGTCTCGTCCTTCGCTTCGAGCGTCGGATTCTTTTCCTCGATGATGCCGCGGCATTTTTCGATCGCGGTGGCAAAAAGGTCGTTCAGCAGAATCACGTTGCCGGTGCGGGTGGCGAGCTTTTCGCCGCCGATGCTGACCGTGCCGTAGGGGACGTGATAGAGCTTGTCTGCCCAGTCGTAGCCCATCATCTCGACGACCTTGAACCATTGCGCGAAGTGGAGCGACTGTGCGGACGACGTCACGTAGATCGCCTTGTCGAAATCGTAGGTGCGTTTGCGATAGACCGCGGCGGCGATATCGCGCGTCGGATAGAGCGTCGAGCCGTCCGTTTTGAGGATCAGGCAGGGCGGCATATCGTAAGCGGAGAGATCGACGATCGACGCGCCGGCGTCGAGCTTGAGCAGTCCTTTTTCGCGGAGCAATTCGACCTGCTCCGGCATTTTGTCGGTGTAAAACGACTCGCCCTTATAGCTGTCGAACGTGATGCCGAGCTGGCAATAGGTCTTTTCATATTCGGCGAGGGAGATCTCCTTAAACCATTTCCAGAGCGCGAGGTTTTCCTCGTCACCCTTTTCGAGCTTGGCAAATTCCGCGCGCGCCGCGTCGGCGAGCGTCGTTTTGCCCGCGTCATTTTCGGCTTTGATCTCGTTATTGATGCGGACGTAAAGCTCGACGAGCTTGTCCACGCCGCCGGCTTCGACTTCCTCGCGATTGCTCCAAAGGCGGAACGCCGTGATCAGCTTGCCAAACTGGGTGCCCCAGTCGCCGAGATAGTTGATGCCGACGCAGTGATAGCCCGCATATTCGTGCAGAAGCTTCAGCGAATGTCCGATGACGGTCGTGCCGAGATGACCGATGTGGAACGGCTTGGCGACGTTCGGCGAAGAATAATCAAGCACGACGGTTTTGCCCTCCCCGAACGTGTGCGCGCCGTAGTCGCGTCCCTTGCGGACGACTTCGCCGAGCACGGTTTCGGAAAGATACGCGTCGCTGTAAACGAAATTGAGATAGCCGCCTTCGACGCGGATTTCCCCGATGCCGGCGGGCATCTGCGCGGCAAGCGCGTCGCGGAGCTTCGCGGCGATCGCGGGCGGCGCCATGCGGAGCGCGCGGCTCAACTTGAAGCAGGGAAACGCCAGATCGCCTTTTGCGGCGTCGGGCGGGATTTCCAGCGCAGCGAAAATCTCGTCGGCGGTGACGGCGGCGTTTCCGCTTTCCGCAAGGGCGGAAGCGATCGCACTCGCCAAAGTTTGCTTGATGAATGTCATAAAACCCCTCTTTTTTGGTCTATAAATAAAGCAAATATAGCAATTCACTATATTATACCGCAAAAACGCGGAGAGTGCAACAGGAAAGCGTCATTTTTCGCGAGTTTTTCGCGTCTTGTCCGTCTCTTTTTTCATTCTGTCGAAAATCCACAAAGAGCGGGGAGCGGAAAAACGCATTTTTGTGAATGATTTTCCCGCCTTGTCGGTGGGATTTTCTTGACTTTTTTCGGCGAAAGGTATATAATGTTAGAAACCTAACAATCCGGCGCGTTTCGGCGCCGAAAAGGGGGTGCTGATGACGGAGAAAGAGAACTTATTGAGCTTTGAGATCAAGACGCTTGTGAATCTCGTCAAGCGGGAGGTCGGCGCTTCGGAGCGCGGGCGGACCGTTGCGAACGCGACGGGCAATAACGCGTTCATCATCGGGTATCTCGCGCATCACGAGGGGGAGGACGTCTTCCAGCGCGATCTGGAAGAGAAGTTTTCCGTCCGCCGCTCCACGATGTCGAATACCATCATGCTGATGGAGCAAAAGGGTTTTCTCACGCGCACGCCCGTCTCCTACGACGCGCGGCTCAAAAAGCTGACGTTGACGGAGGATGGCTGGCGGATTCATCACATCTTGGAAAGCGCGATCCGCGACGCGGAAGCAAAGCTCACGGGCGGGCTGACAGAGGAAGAAAAAGAAACGCTGTTTGCTCTGCTCGAAAAAATGCGGTCTAATTTCGACTGAGCGGCACGCCGCCTCGGCCTTTATCGGAAGAAAGGAAACATCTATGATCAAACGGTTGGCAACCTGCGTCAGAGAATTCAAAAAGCCGGCGATTTTGACGCTATTTCTTATGGTCGGGGAAGCGATCATCGAAACGCTGATCCCCTATATCACGGCAACGTATCTGATCAACTACCTGCAAGACGCGAACAACACGGGCGCGGGATTGGATATGAAGCACGTGATCCTCGTCGGCGTCGTTTTGGTGGTGATGGCGGTCTGCTCGCTGACGTGCGGCGGACTTGCGGGCTTCACCTGCGCCAAGGCGTCCGCGGGATTCGCGCGCAATCTGCGCTCGGATATGTTCCATAAAATCCAGAGCTTCACGTTCGTCAATATCGACCGCTTTTCGTCGTCCTCGCTCGTCACGCGTATGACGACGGACGTCGGCAACGTGCAGATGTCGTTCATGATGCTGATCCGCACGGCGATCCGCAGTCCGCTGATGCTGATCTTCTCGGTCTTTATGGCGGTCTTCATGGGCGGTTGGCTCGCCGCGACGTTCGCCGTCGTGATCCCCGTTCTGGTGGTCGGTCTGCTGTTCGTGGCGAAAAAGGCGATGCCCGCGTTCCGCCGCGTCTTCAAAAAATACGACCGGCTGAACGAATCCATTGAGGAAAACGTCCGCGCGATGCGCGTCGTCAAGGGCTTCTCCCGCGAAGAATACGAGAAAAAGAAATTCGGCGCGGCGGCGGATTCCATCTGCAACGACTTCACGAAAGCGGAACGCATCGTGGCGTGCAATACGCCGATCATGAACTTCTGTATGTATTTCAACATGGTGTTTATTTTGCTCGTCGGCGCGTTTCTGGCGATCGAAATGCCGGAGACCGGCGTGCGCATCGGTCACATCTCGGCGCTTCTGACCTACGGTATGCAGGTGTTGATGTCGCTGATGATGCTTTCGATGATCTACGTCACGCTGACGATCTCCGCGGAATCGGCGCACCGTGTCTGCGAGGTGCTGGACGAAGTGCCCGAGATGACGAGCCCTGAAAACGCCGTCACGGAAGTCAGGGACGGCTCGATCGACTTTGAAAACGTCAGCTTCAAATATGCCGC
Source organism: uncultured Clostridia bacterium (assembly GCA_937898155.1). Taxonomy (GTDB): domain Bacteria; phylum Bacillota; class Clostridia; order Oscillospirales; family CAG-272; genus QALR01. The sequence goes on from CALEJO010000047.1 coordinate 8,668, forward strand.
GGAAGCGAAGAAATACGCGCTCGCGGACATTGATCTGCACATTCGCTCCGGCATGACGGTCGGCATCCTCGGCGGCACCGGATCGAGTAAATCGTCGCTCGTTCAGCTGATCCCGCGCCTTTACGACGTCAATACCGGCGCGGTCAAGGTCGGCGGCATCGACGTGCGCGACTATGATATCACGACGCTCCGCGATTCCGTGGCGATGGTGCTGCAAAAGAACGTGCTGTTCGCCGGCACGATTAAAGAAAATCTGCGCTGGGGCAATCCCGACGCGACGGACGACGAGCTCGTCGAGGCGTGCAAGCTCGCGCAGGCGCACGAATTCGTGATCGCGCATCCGAACGGATATGATACTTACATCGAGCAGGGCGGCACGAACGTCTCCGGCGGGCAGAAGCAACGTCTCTGCATCGCGCGCGCCCTTCTGAAAAAACCGAAGATTCTGATCCTCGACGACTCGACGAGCGCGGTCGATACGAAGACCGACGCGCTGATCCGCGCGGGCTTCAAATCCTATATTCCCGAAACGACGAAGATCATCATCGCACAGCGCGTCGCGTCCGTGCAGGACGCTGATCTGATCCTCGTCATGGACGGCGGCAGAATCAGCGCGATGGGCACGCACGACGAACTGATGCAGTCGAGCGAAATCTATCGCGAGGTCTATGAATCGCAGACGAACGGAGGTGGAGAAGATGACAAAGACGCAGAATAAGCCCCCGAAGCGCAAGATCAACTTCTCGCTTCTTCGCCGCATCATCAAGATGCTCTTCTCCTATTATCCCGTTTTGGTGCCGATCACGATCGTCGGTATCGTCTTCTCGGCGATCGTCGCCACGCTTCCCGCGATCTTCCTCGAAAAAGTGACGACCGCGATCGCGGAGTGCGTGACCTACGAAAACGGCGTGTTCGTCAGCAGCGTCGGCTGGGAAGCCGCGTCGCAGATCATCGTGCCGAAGGTGCTGACGCTCATCGCGTTTTATGTGCTTTCGCTGATCGCGCTTACGGTCGAGACACAGCTTGCTGCGGTCATCACGCAAGGCTTCCTCAATAAGATGCGTCAGACGATGTTCTCGGGGATGCAGGACCTGCCGATCAAATATTTCGATACGCATAAGCACGGCGACATCATGTCCTATTACACGAACGACATCGACACCCTGCGTCAGCTCGTCGGGCAATCGCTCCCGACGCTGATCCGCGCGGGCATCATCGTCGTCAGCGTGCTTTGCATCATGCTTTGGTATAGCGTCTGGCTCACACTTCTGCTCCTGTTCAGCGTGATCCTGATGATCCTCGTCTCCGGCAAGCTCGGCGGCGGCTCCGCGCGGTATTTCATCCGCTTGCAGAAGACCGTCGGCAAGCAGGAGGGCTTCGTGCAGGAGATGATGAACGGGCAGAAGGTCGTCAAGGTCTTCAACCACGAAGCGCAGAGCGAGGCGGACTTCAACCGCATCAACGGCGAGCTTTACGAGGATAACTACCACGCGCACGCCTATGCGAATATGCTCGGTCCGATCATCATGAACATCGGCAACGTGATGTATGTCATTGTCGCCGTCGTCGGGTGCCTGCTTTATCTCGCGGGCGCCTATAACCTCAGCATCGGCGGCTTGATCACGGGCAATACTGTGCTCGGTATCGGCGTGATCGTTTCGTTCCTCCAAATGACCAAGCAGTTCACGGGCAATATCAATCAGGTTTCCCAGCAGATCAATTCGATCGTCATGGCGATGGCGGGTGCGGAACGCATCTGCACGCTGATGGACGAGGCGGCGGAGGCGGACGAGGGCTATGTGACGCTCGTCAATGCCGAGGTCGCCGAGGACGGCACGATCACGGAGACCGAGAGGCATACGGGCAAATGGGCGTGGAAGCATCCGCACACGTCGGACGGCACCGTCACCTATCAGCTCTTGCAGGGCGACGTCCGCATGACGGACGTGGACTTCTCGTATGAAGAGGGCAAGCCCGTTTTGCGGGATATCTCCGTTTACGCGGAGCCCGGACAAAAGGTGGCGTTCGTCGGCGCGACGGGCGCGGGCAAAACGACGATCACGAATCTGATCAACCGCTTCTATGACATCGAGGACGGCAAGATCCGCTATGACGGCATCAATATCAATAAGATCAAAAAAGCCGACCTGCGCCGCTCGCTCGGCATCGTGTTGCAGGATACGAACCTGTTCACGGGCACGGTGATGGAGAACATCCGCTACGGCAAGCTCGACGCGACGGACGAGGAATGCGTCGCGGCGGCGAAGCTCGCGGGCGCGGACGATTTCATCACACGTTTGCCGCAGGGCTATGAGACGGAGCTGACGAATAACGGTGCGAACCTGTCGCAGGGACAGCGCCAGCTGATCTCGATCGCGCGCGCCGCGGTCGCGGACCCGCCGGTCATGATCCTTGACGAAGCGACGTCCTCGATCGACACGCGCACCGAGGCGATCGTCCAGCGTGGTATGGACGCGCTGATGAAAGGCCGCACGGTCTTCGTCATCGCGCACCGTCTGTCCACGGTCAAAAATTCCGATGTTATCATGGTGCTTGACCACGGTCGCATCATCGAGCGCGGCTCGCACGAAAAACTGATCGCCGAACGCGGCAATTATTATCAGCTCTATACGGGCGCGTTTGAACTCGAATAAAGAGAAAAAGCCGCTGAAAAGCGGCTTTTTTCGTCTGCGTCTTGCGCTTTGGCGCGCGGTATGCTACAATGAAGAAAAAACCTGCGGAGGTCTCCATGAATCTGATGACGCTGACGCTGAATCCGGCGTTTGATCTCTATTGCCGCGTGCCGGCGTTCGCGCCGTATCACGAAAATCTCGCGCGGTTCGTCGCGAAAGACGCGGGCGGCAAGGGCATCAATCTTTCCCGCGCGCTGACGGCGAACAATGTGCCGAATACGGCGCTCGTCGTGCTCGGCGAGGAGAACGCGCCGGACTTTTGCCGTGCGCTTGCGGCGGACGGATTGACACTCCGCACGTTGACGGTCGCGGGGCGCATCCGCGAAAACATCACGATCTTATCCGACGGCGCGCCCGAAACGCGCGTCAGCTTTCCCGGTTTTTCGGCGGACGCGGCGCTTCTCGACCGCGTGGAGAGGGAAGTGCTGTCGCTTTCAAACGGGGAAACGGTTCTGACGGTGACGGGACGGCTCCCCGACGGCATGACGAGCGCGGACATTTTACCGATGCTCTCGCGCTTTTCGGCGCACGGTGTCCGGCTCGTGATCGACTCCAAATCTTTTTCGCCCGACGACCTGCGCGCCCTGCGTCCGTGGCTCATCAAGCCGAACGAGGAGGAGCTCACCGCTTATCTCGGACACGCGATCGGCTCGCGCGCGAACGTGCGCGACGCGGCAAAGACATTTTGCGATGCCGGCATCGAATATGCGCTCGTCAGTCTCGGCGCGGACGGCGCGATGCTTGTTTGCCGCGAAGGGGTCTTTTGCGCGACACCTCCGAAAATATCTGTGGCATCGACGGTCGGCGCGGGCGATAGCATGATCGCCGGATTCCTCGCCGCGAAGACGCGCGGCGCATCCTCCGCCGACGCTTTGCGGACGGCGGTCGCCTATGGCACGGCGGCTTGCCTGAGGGAGGGAACGCGTCCGCCGCTCCCCGCCGATATCGCGGCTTTGATGCCGCAAATTTACGTTCAACAGGAAGAATAAGCATAAAAATCCCCGTGATGATAGTCATCGCGGGGATTTCTTTTTTTATTCCGTCTGCTCGGTGAGCGCCGTGATCCGTTCGGCGAGCCTGAGGCAGGCATCCGCGTCGCGCACGGGGAAAACGGCGTCGGCGTTTTTCGCCGCCGTTTTGCTCACGGCAAATCCGTTTTTGACGAGCGCGCGCAAGGCGGAAAGCAATTTTTCCTCGTTTTGCACGATGCTTCCGAAGCCGTCATGGTCGCGGTCAAACCAACCGCGCGGATAGTTCGCGTCGGTCATACCCGGAAGCGCCAGATAGACGACGGGGCGGCGCGCAAAGGCAAAATCAAACGCCACGCTCGAATAATCCGTGAGCAGGACGGCGCTTTCGCGCACCGCTTCGCCGACGTCGGGCGTTCCGAAAATGATGCGTGGCGAGGACGCGGTAAAGAGCGGCGCGAAGCGCGCAAGCTCCGTGTGAAACGCAAAGGTGAGCGTCAGATCGGCTTTTTCCAAAAACGCCGCGAGCGCGGGGCTATGTAAAAGCGTGTCGAGCGAGCAGAAAAACTCCGTTGTCGCGAACGCTTCGGCGGACAGCGACGAAAACGCCGCGCGCCAGGTCGGCATCAGCAAAATCTGCCGTTTCGGTTTCGCGGAAAGGAGCGCGTCGTATCGCGCCATGCCGAGGAGCGCCACCGTTTCGTCGGGATAGCCGTAGCGTGCCCGCACAAAGTCAAATTCGGGCGCGGCACCGCAGACGAACAGATCAAAATTCGTCTGTCCGGCGTAAAGCGCAGGGATGTCGTCTTTGAGGATGCCGTGTTGCAAAAAGACGGTCTTGCCGCGCGTCGTAAGGAGCTTCCGCCCTTTGGGGCTGTTCATCAGCGGCAGATCGGGCGACGCACCAAAAAGATGCGTGCTGATCTTGACGGTCGGCAGAAAATAGAAGAGGGCGTGCCGCGTGGAGTTTTTCGTCAGCACTTTGCCGACGGCGGCGACCTTTTCCCGATCGGGAGCGCCTTTTTCGAGGATGTAGTAAGCGCGGATTTCCGGCATATGCGCGCGGACGTAGCAAAAGAGATGCCACGCGTTGTCACATGCCGCGTCGCCGCGCTCCGAAAAGAGCCAGACCGTGCGATACTCGTCCGCGTGCGGCACGCACGCCGCGATCCCCTTGAAGAAGAGCATCCGCAAAAGGCGCAGAGCGAGCGAAACGCGATTTCGTGTCCGATCCCAGACCTTTTTCATGTTCTTCCAAATCTGTTTGATTTGATCCCATGCCTGTTTGATCTTGTTCATTCGCGCTCCTCCCTATTATGAATCGGTCGCGCGGGATTGCCCGCCACGACGGTTTTTGCGGAAATTTCTCCCGAAACGACGCTCCCCGCGCCGATCACTGCGCCGTCACCGATGCGCACCCCGGGCAAGATCGTCACACGGGCGCCGATCCAAACGTCGTTTCCGATGACGACGGGGGAGAGTGTCTCGCCCTGCGTATTCATCGGCACGTGCGTGCGGTCGAAGCGGTGATTTTTCGTGAGGATCAGACAGTCCGGTCCCATCATCACGTCGCGTCCGAGGATGGTGCCCTCGCCGATCTCGGCGCGAATGCCGAGGGCTGAGCGGTCGCCGAGCGCGATGTCGGACGCAAACCGCGCTCCTTTTTCGATATTGACGTCTTTGCCGCAGAAGGAGAGAATCTGCTTCGCGGCGGCACGGCGAAGCACCTTGCCGAGACGCCCGAACGGTCTTGCTTCCGAACGGGGAAGCGGGGCGGCAAGTATATAAAGCAGTCTGCCGCCGAAGCGGGAAAGGCGCGATTTCATCGGACGGTCTTTCATGGGCGGTCGCCCTCCTTTCGGATCAGCGCGGCGCCGAACAGCACCGCGAAAATAAGCGGGAAATACGCAAAGAGCGCACGGGCGGCAGGGATCGTGGCGCTCATCAAAAGCGGCACGAAAACGGAAATCCACGTCTTCGGGTCGCGGAGCGTCAGTCTCGCACGGCGGGCAAAGAGGGCGGTGAACGCGAGATAGACCGTGCCGCCGACGAGCCCGAGACCGAAGACGATTTGGAGTAGCGTCGTGTGGACGTTGACCGTGAACAATCCGCATCCGAAAAGCAGAGTTTTCGCCGAATCAAACCACGCGCTTGCCCATTCCGCGATCAAAGCGAAGCGCCCGTTGGCATTGGCGAGGTCTGCCTTGGAAAATCGGAGCAAAAAGACTTTCGTCAGTTCGGGAAGCGCAAAATGCAGAAGCGTCCCCATTGCCGCACCGAAAAAGACGGTGCCGGCAACGAATTTTGCCAGCCCGCGCGGTGTGCGGGCACAGAGGATTCCTTCGCAGAGAAGCAGGACCGCCGCGCAAATGAGAAACGAGCGCGAAAGTCCGATGATGCCGAAAATACCGAGCGCGGCGATCATGATCGCCGCTTCCGCTCTGCCGCATCGGCGCGTCCGGCGCAGTTCCGCGTAAGCGGTGATGCCCGTGAGGCAGAAAAAGCCGAGAAAGTTCGGATCGGTTTGGGAGCGGATGCTGTCATAGGGAACGTAAAGATCGCCGAAGCGCACCGCGCCCGTCAAAAGAGAGGTAAGAGAATTTGTTTCCGCGCTGACCGCGAGCGCCAGTGCGCCGAAGAGCAAAACCGAGAGCGAATAGGCGCGCGCCAGCGAACGCGCGGGCACGTCCGTCTCGGCGGAAACGAGCAAAAGGAGCAAAATCAGCTCTGCGCCGAACGTGATCGGAGACCTTGCCAATCCGCTTGCGGGAAGCGATTGAAGCAGCACGAAGACCGCGCTTGCCGCCCCCGTCAGCGAGAGCGCGATCGGCACGCGGTCGTTTGCGCGTCGGTCGAGGAGCAGGGAGAGGAGCTTGACGATCAGGAAAACGGTGATGTAATTGGCGGGCAAACCGCCCGAAAGCGGAAGCAAAAAGACCAGATAGAGGCGCGTTTCCGCGCGATCCATCGGGATCAGCGAGAGCGCGACGAGAAGGAGGATCGGGACTTTGCCGATCGGGAGCCGCGCCGCGTCGCGCAAAATCAGCAAAAGCGAAAGCAAAACGCACGCCGGTAAAAGCGGGCGGATCGGATGCGGGGATGCCGGCACCTTTTTCTTCGGCGCGACGGCGTGGGCAAACGCGTCGAGCGTGTTGCGTTTTTTCGTCTCAAAATCCGGCGTTTCCGCGGGATAGGACGCGTATTCCCGCGAGCGCAGGAAGCGGGAAAGCCCGTCGGCAAGTGCTTCGTCCGTTTGCGGAACGACGAGTCCATGACAACCGACTTGCTCGCGTGCGGAGCAGGTTTCCGTTGTCAGCACGGGTAGCCCGAGCGCGAGCACCTCGTCGATGACGAGCGGCGCCGCCTCGTGAACGGATGGCACGAGCAAAAAATCTGCCGATGCCATCAGCCCGTAGGGATTCTCCCGTTCGCCGAGCAAAAAGACGCGGTCGCATAGATCATAGGCGCGGAGATCGCGCAAAAGAGATCCCTTTTCGCTCCCGTCGCCGACGATCAGCCAGCGGAACGCGACCTGCTCGCTTTTGAGCTTTGCGAGATGCGGAAGCACGCGCGAAAGCCCCTTTTCGGGCGAGAGCCGACAGACGCTGATCGCGGTCGGGATATTGCTTTTCGGCTCGGGTGCCGCGTCGGCGAGCGCACGGATGCGCGCGGGCTCGGTCAGATTCGGCACGACGGATATAAGGGAGGAAAGACTTGGCATCGCCTCGCAGAGGCGCGCGGCGACGCCGTCCGAGACGGCGCAAATTTCATCGAATTGACGGAGAAGCGCCCGATTGCGGCGCGTATTGCCGCCGTAGGCGGGAAAGTCGGAATGTAAGAACAGAACGTGCTTTTTCGCGTCGATCGCGAGCGCCAGCTCGGGTGCGATGTTGCCGTAAACGCGGTCGCCGAGCGGCTGACAAAACGAGATCACCGCATCATAGCCGCGATAGCGCCGTGCTTTCTTGCGGCAAACGAAAGAGAACGGGATCCCTTTGCCGAAGTATTTGACGAAGACGGCGGAGAAAAGACGGAAAAGGCGTGCTCCGAACGGAAGTTTTCGCCGTTCGGCGAAGGAAAGCTCGGTCGCACGGAGCATCGGCGGCACGGGAAGCAGGCGCACGGACGGCGGCACGTCGCGGGTGAGCGAGTACTTGAGGGTGATCGTCTCGTTGACCTCGCGGTCGACCGTCACGTAGCCGT
>CALEJO010000048.1 GCA_937898155.1 uncultured Clostridia bacterium
TGCTTCGCAAGAACGCGATCGAGAAAATGACTGCCGCGGAGACAGAAACCTCTCTGCCGCTCTATATTCACTCGTTCGGCGCACTGGAAGCGGAAGATATCTTCCTCTCACTCCCCGTCGAAGTGACAAAGCCCTTGACGACGTTTGACGACGTCATCACGATGAGCAAGGAGCTTCAAGCGGAGGGAATCGTCAATCTGAAATTCATCCTCGAGGGCTTCGCCAACGGCGGTATGTCCAAACCGTATTATCCGACTTACGTGAAGTGGATGAAAGAGGTCGGCGGCAAGAAAGGGCTGAATCGCCTGCTTGACTTTGCGGAAGAGACCGGCGTCGAGATCTTCCCGGATTTCGATTTCGCCAACGTCGCGTTCAGCAAATTCGGCAAGGGCTTCAAATTCCGCGAATATGTTGCGGAAATGATGAGCGGCCGTTATGCTTCCAAGAGAGAATATAACCCCGTCACGCAGACGATCCGCAGAATGGGCAACAGCAATGTCGTTTCTTCCGGCTCGTATCTCTCGCTTTACGAGAAATTCTCGAAGCAGTATGATAAATACGGAATCAACGCGATCTCCGTTTTGTCGCTCGGCACCGATCTGAACTCCGACTTCAACGAGGATTCTCCAATCACGAGAGAGGATTCCAAGACGAACACCGAGAACCTCATGCAGGTGCTGATGGAGAATTACGGCAAGGTCCTCGTCAGAAGCGGCAATGCCTATACGCTTCCTTACGCGACCGACGTGGTCGGGATGAGTCTCGACAACAGCCGTTATCAGATCTCCTCGTATTCCGTTCCGTTTGTCGGCATGGTGCTCCACGGCTATATGAATTACGCCGGTGACATCATCAATACGGCAGGCGACGCGAAATATGAAGTGCTGAAATCGCTCGAAAACGGCGCGGCACTCTATTTCCAGCTTTCGTATCAGAACACGAGCGAGCTGAAAAAAGCGATCGATCAGAATCTGAACGAGAACTACTCCGTGTCTTACGAGACGTGGAAAGAAGATTTGGTTTACTACTATAATCTTCTGAACGACGCGGTGAAGAACCTGCAAACCGCGACGATCACGGGCCATGATTTCCTGACGGCGTTTCGCATGGACGCAAAGGATGCCGAGCTGATGTTCGCGCAGTTCAATCGCACGGTTTCCTCTTTCGAAGAAACGAAAGCGAAGTATTATGCGACGATCGAAAGCGTGGACTCCCTGCGCGCAGACCAGAAAGAGACCGAGGCAACGGAACTTTTGAAAACCGAGATCGAGCTTCGTGAACAGTTCAATACGCTGACCGAGACGAAGAAGCTGGCAAAGACCTTTACTTCCAAGTTCTCGATCGCGAACGTCGTTTCCGTCACCTATACGGATAACGCCGGCAACGACACCGTGTTCTTCATCAACTATAATAACTACCCGGTCGCAGTCGAATATGAAGGCGGCATCTATATGATGGAGCCCGAATCGTTCGTGAACGCGGCTGAGATCAAAAAGCCCGAGGAAGACACCATTTCGTATCAGACGGTGCAGGCGATCGTTCCGACGGCAGGTCAGCTCACAAACTTCAACGCGGCGGTGGATGCGCTTGCTGCGGCGGAAACGGAGAAAGACGTTTCCCGCGCACAGGCGAAGATCGACAAAGTGCTGAAGGGCATCGTGAAGACCACTCCTTACGTGACCATGCTGACGAATGAAGACGGCACGACGGGATATTTCAACTATACAACCGATTACGTGATCGTGACGGTTTCGGATTACGAATATATCGTGATCGGACCGCAGTCTTACGTGATCCGTTGAGAAAGGAGAGGTGAATATGACAAGCGAACTCAATACTCCGATCAAGAAAAAACGCAAAGGCGCCTCTCTGAATGAGAGAAAGGCAAGAATGGGGTGGATTTTCATCCTCCCGTTCTTGGTCGGACTCGTTTTCCTGTATGCGAGCGTTATTTACGACTCGTTCATTTACAGCTTCGCAAAGTATAACCAGATTCCCGCGGTTCGCGGCGGCGGTTATTCGCTGACGTGGGTGGGCTTTGATAACTTCAAAGCCCAGCTCATGCAAACGGTGGACACCGAAGGGAAGACGTTCCTCGAATTGATCTTCACGAGCTTCGGCGCGCAGATCATCGACATTGTGATCATCATTTTGTTCTCGCTCTTTATCGCGGTCCTGTTGAATCAGAAAATGATCGGCCGTGCCGGCTTCCGTGCGATCTTCTTCGTGCCGGTCGTCATCGGCGCGGGCATCATCGCGAAGATCGACGCGACGGCGAGCGAGATCATGGATGCCATGATGAGCATGGAGGAAATCGACCTCGGCATGGTGAACAACGACGGACCGTCACTAAACGCCCTCGTGAGCAGTATGGATATTTCACGACTATTCTCGAACCTCGGCTTCGGCGGCGGCTTCATTGAGATCATCACGGGACTTGTCAGCCGCATCTACGATATCGTCAATCGCTCCGGCGTGCAGATGCTGATCTTCCTGGCCGGC
>CALEJO010000049.1 GCA_937898155.1 uncultured Clostridia bacterium
ATCGCCTTCATTCCGGTCAGTCCCGGATCATAATCCGTCATTTCTTCCTATGTATCACGACTTGGTTTTCTTGCAAGATATAATAAGCGTTCGGATTTTTGATTGTTTTAAAAATTTATTTCTTGCTTAGCACGTCCCGTCAGCTTCTATGTTTCCTTCGGATCGTCAGAAAAACGATCCCGCCGGCAAAGAGTGCCGCGCAACCGATCACGATTGCGAGGTTGCCGACGCTCAAAACCGAAGCCGTTCCGTCATCCTCGGCGGGCAAAACCGTGACATTCACGGTAGTTTTGACATTTGCTTCATCGGAAGTCGCCACATTTTTGTTCTGTTTGGCGTAAATCGTAATGATCGTAGCCCCGGGCGCTTGCGCGGCAACTCTGCCCGATGAGACACCCACGGTGGCGATCGTTTTGTCGTCCGAATAAAATCGGAGCACGTCGGTGCTGTCGCCGGGCAAAAGCGATGTTTGAATGGTGATCGCTTCCCCGACGTGAAGAACAATCTCTTTCGGCTCGGGGATCACGGATTCGCACCGTTTGAGAATGGTGATCGAAGCGGTCGCGATGACCTGGTCGGTGCTGCGTCTTCTTGCCGTGACTTTGATGAGTCCCGGTGCGAGCGCGGTCAGTTCCCCATCCGGAGTGATCGTTGCCTTTCCCTCATCCGAAACGGAAAACGTCACCGTCACGCCTTTGACGTCCAAATCGATTTCCTCGCCGACGCAGAGCTCTTCGGGAATGGCCGAGCCGCTTTCCTGCACGATCACGGAAATCGCCGCCGCACGGTTTGGGAGCATTGCCACAAGCAGTAGCATGGAGATCACGCCGATCCACCCTTTTTTGATTTTTTTCATCTTTCAAATCTCCTTTGCTTTTAACGGCAAATCACGCGGTTTTCCGCGTGCAAAATCATTTTCGCCACTTCTTTATGGCAGTTGACCTCTTTGGTCAGCGGAACGATCTCCGTCCGATGCTCACGCGCGATATATTCCCGCACCATCGTTTGAATCTCCGCCGTCGGCTTTTCCGCGAGCGTCCGAAGCGTCACGCCGCTATGAAAATACAGCTCCGCCCGCAAGCTCCGGACGCCGGGCAAGCGAAGAAGATCGGCAAGCGCGTCATATCGCGCCGTGCCCTCGTATTGCCTGATCTCGCGGAGCTTTTCCGTTTTGAAATCGTAGAGGTGAAGAAATCGGGCAAACAGCCGTGCCGTTTCTTCACCGCAGGTCTCGCCGATCCGCTTCATCGCCTCGTCCGTGACATCATCCCGAAGCACGATCTTCTTTTCACGCATCAGAGAAAGCAGCTCGTCCCGATGCGCCGCAAGCGGCAAGTATCGTTCCATCGTCGTCTCTTTTCGGATGGAAAGGATCAAGTCCTCGATATAAAAATTATCCGTCATTTGCATTCCTTTCACGCTGTTTTATCCCGAAACGGTCTGCTCGTTCGCGTGCCCGTAATGGATCACCCGCGCGCCGAGTCGAAGAAGATTGTCCCAGTCCTCACGGAGCGGTGCGTTGTCGTCATATCCGTCGAGAAATTCACGCGGTTCGAGGTCGCCGACGAACGCGTTTCCGTCATCGAGGACAAGTGCCGCGCCGTCTGCGCTGTGGCTTTTCGTCGGGACGATTTCTCCCGAAATGCCGAGTGTGGCAAGAAACGCGCGGCTTTCTGCGATAGAAATCACGGTCGCTTCGTTCTCGTCGATCGGCATAAAGCCGACGCGCGGCGTTCGCGCGTAGAGCGCGTCGGAGGAATGGACGAATTCTTTTTGGTGTTCGGGCAAAAGCAGCTTCACGCCGCTCCGCGTCAGTTCTCCGATCAGCCCCATATGGTCGGGGTGATAGTGCGTCGCCATCACGAATCGGACCTGACTCGGCGCGATCCCCTGCGCTTTCAGCTCCCGCCGAAACGCCGGCATCGTCCCCGCCATGTCCGTATCGACGAGAAGATTGCCGACAAGATAGGTGTTCGTGTTGCCGTATTTCAAAGGATGGAATGTCATGTCTGCTTCTCCTCCGAAAAGAGGAATTTCCGCTGCTGTTCTTCGGTGAAGCGGTCAAGCTCGCGCTGGTTTCGGATCACGACCGTCTTTGCCGGATAGCGCTCCGCGATCTCCCGATAGTGCGCTCTGATGTCCTTGGTCCTTCCCTTCCAAAAAATCCATTTGACAAACGCAAAATCGAATTTTTCTTCACAGCCCTCCCCCATATCGGGGCGACTTTTGCCGCGATATCGCTTCCATCGCCTGCGGGCGCGGGAATAGCAGGCGAGCCGCCCGAACAGCAGTTCGACGATCAGGTCCGCTTCTTCCATGCGCCGCGCCTCGTAGAGTTTCCGATAGGTTCCGTCGATCACCCACGCGTCGTGCGAGTCGAGAAATTCCTCGACGATGCGCAGTTTTTCCTCGGCAGGCATGTACGGGTCGCACATTGAACCGGTGCCCACCATGATTTTTTTTCTTTTGCGCGAAAGTTCCATCTCCAGAAGTTCGGCGGCATTTGCTTTCACCTCGATGTCTTCGAAAGG